>QHXA01000610.1:0-567 GCA_003222755.1 Acidobacteriota bacterium | reverse complement strand
CGTCGTCCATACGCCCGAGTTGCACAAGAGACGTAACTGCGTACCAGTGATGCGCAGTCGCTGATCGTGGATCCAAAGAAATCGCACGTTGGTACTCGTATGCGGCGCCATGCCAGTCCCAATCTTGTGTGGCCTTGATGCGCGCGAGAGAGGTGTGACCTTCGGCAAGGTCGCTGTCTAACAGCACAGCCCAGGCAGCATTCGCTGCCGCTTTCGTTAAAACCTCAGCCGGCGGGAACTGTGCACACATCGACAGCAGTAAGTAAGCGTCCGCGAGTCCGGCATATGCCGGAGCATACTGAGGATCTTCACTGATCGCGTTTTCGAAGAACTCTACTGCTTTTCGCAGACGGGTGGCTGTGATTTCGCTGCAGTGATGACGACCTTGCAAGCACAGGTTATATGCTGAGACACACGTCGAGCGACCTGATCGCTGTCCTCGAGGGAAACCAATTAGACTCGCCTTGACCTTTTCCAGAACTATTCGGGCAACTTCGTCCTGTAGGTGGAAATCCTTGTCTTCGGCACGATCGAGTGTTTCCGACCAAAGACAAGAACCACTGCCAG
>QHXA01000609.1 GCA_003222755.1 Acidobacteriota bacterium | reverse complement strand
CAATATTGGAGTGATGCTCGAGCGCGGATATCAGAATCTCGTCGCCGGCTTTCACCCGCGGCCGGGCATACGAATTCATCACGAGGTTAATCGCTTCCGTTGCTCCGCGAACGAAAACAATTTCGCGTTCGCTTCTTGCGTTGATGAACTGTTTCACAATGGTTCGTGCGTCTTCATAGGATTTCGTCGCGCGGTCACTCAACGCGTGCACAGCACGATGGACATTCGAACAATCGGCTGTATAAAACCGATTCAAGGCTTCGATCACCGCCTTCGGCTTTTGTGTTGTTGCGGCGTTGTCCAAATAGATAAGCGGTTTCCCATGCACCTTTTGGTGGAGACCCGGAAAATCCTTTCGGACTGCCAACAGGTCAAACTCAGTCGATTTCACAGTGCGCAACGCACTCATGCCTTCAATGCCTCCCGCAGCCATTCGCTTAAAAGATGCTCCAATTCATCTCGAAGCGTGGGAATGCGAATGGCATCGATAATCTCGCCGGCGAACCCCCGAACCAGGATCCGCTTTGCCTCGCCTTCATCAATCCCCCGGCTCTTGAGGTAGAAAATTGCTTCAGGATCGATCTGTCCGATCGTCGCGCCGTGGAAACAGCGCACGTCATTGTTTCGAATCTCCAGTTGGGGCTTCGTGTTGATCTGGGCGTGCTTTGAGAGCAGAAGATTCTTACTGTACTGCACGGCATCGGTCTTCTGCGCATTCTCGCGAACCGCAATAGCGCCGTTAAACACGCCTTCCGCTTTTCCGGCGAGCACGCCTTTATACAACTCGCGGCTCGAAGCGTGGGGTCGCAGATGATCGATGCGGGTATGGTTATCGACGAGCCGCTGCCCATCGACGGCGAAAAGTCCATTGAGTGTGCAGTGCGAACCTTCACCATCAAGCGCAACGTTCAGGTCGTTACGGACCAGAGCCCCTCCCAATGAGATCGAGTGCGACGTCAGACTCGCATCCCGTTCCAGGTGAGCATTGATAGCTGCCGTATGGAAGCCTTGGTGAGACTCGCGCTCAACCTTGTAGTACTCGATCACAGCGCCGGCCTCGGCGACGATCTCGGTCACCATGTTTGTTAGGTAGACAGGACCATTCAGACTCAAGAATGACTCTACGAAAGTGACCTGGGAGCCTTCGCCGGCAACAATAAGATTTCGCGGATAGCAGGCCCACGGCTCACCGGTTCCAACGGAGACGAAAACAAGATGGATTGGCCGCTCGAATGCGAGTCCGCGCGGAATTTCAATGTACGCGCCATCCGTAAAGAACGCCGTATTCCAGGCAGCAAAAGCAGTCTCTGACGTGGTGGTGTATCGCCCCAGATGTTTTTCGACCCCGATGGCTCGCTGCGGATCTCGAAGAGCCTGCGATAGCCTGAGAAACTGTAGCGGTCTGTAACCGTCCGGGCGCTCATCGAGCGCCCCTACAGCTGAGAGCCTTTGATCGAACCTGCCATTAACAAATACCAGTCGTGGGCTATTGTACGATTCAGCCTGGACACGCAAGGTTTCAGGAATGAATCCGTAAGGGCATTCTGATGACGGCTGGAATGTGATCCGCCGAATCGGTGTAACATTCGTGTACTTCCAATTCTCAAGCTTTGTAGTCGGGAAGCCGAGCGCAAGAAAATCCTCCATTCCTCTTTTCCTCAGGTGATCGAGCCAAGACACACCGTAGCCTGGAAGCCCCTGCAGCAGGGCTGAGAATTGTCCGGCGTAGACGTTCTGTTCTTCCAGTATTATGCTCATCATCACACCAGCGCTTGTTCTTCAAGCCATGCATAGCCGCGCTCTTCTAGTTCGAGCGCCAGTTCTTTGCTGCCTGAACGCACAATGCGTCCCCCGATGAGTACGTGTACATGATCGGGTACGACGTAGTTGAGGAGTCGCTGATAGTGCGTCACGACAATCATGGCCCGCTCCGGACTCCGCATCGCGTTGATGCCGTCCGCAACCACTTTTAGAGCGTCTATGTCGAGGCCTGAATCACTCTCATCGAGAATGGCTAGTCGGGGTTGGAGCAATTTCATCTGGAGTATTTCATTTCGCTTTTTCTCACCGCCCGAAAACCCTTCGTTGAGAGATCGCTTCAGCATCGCATCGTCGATGCCAAGAGCCTTCGCCTCCTCTCGGGCCTGGGACATGAAATCAATGGCGTCCAATTCGGGCAGCCCGCGATGTGCGCGGACTGCATTCACGGCCGATCGCAGGAAGTACAGATTGCTCACACCAGGTATCTCAATCGGATATTGGAACGCGAGGAAAATGCCTTCTCTTGCCCGGATCTCCGGCGCCATCTGAAGAAGATCGTGGCCTTCAAAGCTCAATTTATCCGCGACGACCTGATAAGTATCGCGGCCCGCCAATACCTGGGCGAACGTGCTCTTGCCGGAGCCGTTCGGTCCCATGATCGCGTGGACTTCCCCAGCACGAACATCAAGATTCAGACCACGAAGGATCTGCTTTCCATCGATTGATGCAGACAGGTTACGAATGCGAAGCATTTATCCAACACTCCCCTCGAGGCTCACACCAAGAAGCTTGCGTGCCTCGACAGCAAACTCCATCGGGAGCTCCTGCAAAACCTGTTTGCAGAAACCATTGATGATTGTAGACACAGCGTCTTCGGCCGAGAGCCCGCGTTGCTGACAATAAAAGATCTGATCGTCGCCAATCTTGGATATGGATGCTTCGTGTTCGACTCGCGCAGTGGAGTTCTTGACTTCAAGATATGGAAATGTGTGGGCGCCGCACTTGTCGCCAATCAGCAGCGAATCGCACTGGGAGTAGTTGCGGGCATTCTCGGCACTCTTCAGAACCTTCACCATGCCTCGATAGGAGTTCTGTCCATGGCCGGCCGAAATTCCCTTCGACACGATCGTGCTTTTCGTGTTCTTGCCGATGTGGATCATTTTTGTGCCCGTATCGGCCTGCTGATAGTTGTTGGTCAGCGCCACGGAATAAAATGCGCCCGTCGAGTTATCTCCCATCAGAATGCAGCCGGGATACTTCCATGTGATCGCCGATCCGGTCTCGACCTGCGTCCACGAAATTTTGG
>QHXA01000608.1:591-3619 GCA_003222755.1 Acidobacteriota bacterium | reverse complement strand
CAATGGGACCAGGTGTAATTCGCGAGGGCACTGATGCCGTGGTTCAGGCGCTTCTGAACCGACAGAAACAATCCGTTATATGACGCCGTGCCACCATCGTCGGTTTGATTGACACCCGCATAATACTGCCCTTGTGCCGGGTTCTGCAGATACAGCAGCCGCCTTTGATTCGTATTATTGGTCGTGGAACATGTCGCGTAGTTGACGCCGTTGATCGCGCAAGAGCCTAACCCCAGAAACTGAACCGGATTCAACTGGCGAGCCGATGTCAAATGAATGGTATTGTTGCCGACATAATTGGCCGCGAGAAGCCAATCCGCTCCAAGCTGCCTCTGGATGCTGAGGTTCCATTGATTCATGTAAGAAGGTTTGTAATCGAAGGGATCGGTACGATAGATCGCGAAGGAAGGAAATGTCATATTCCTGTCCAGATAGAGCGGGAACGGATTTACCCCAGGGTAGTTTCCCCACGGGTTGGAAAGGCTCACGTTTGTCAACACGATGTTGTTGCCATAAGGCGGAGATGCCGTGAATGCGGCGTAAGCCTGATAGTGCTGCCGTTCGGCAAACATGCCGTATGCCGCGCGAACGGTCATGCGGCCATCGCCACTGGGATCCCAGACGAGTCCGATCCTCGGCATAAACAGGTTCAACTTGTTACCTTGAGGATGGTTCCCTACCGTGAATTGAGGATCGGAGGGAAAGATCAGTCCTGCGGGCGCGTTCACGAACGCGCTACTGTGTGCGCCCTGAGCGAACAGGTCAGGATCGAAATGAGTGAATGCTTTGGGTCTGCTGTAGGGCGCCAAGTATGGTTCCCATCTCAATCCGTAATTCACTGTCAGCCGCGGCATCACTTTCCAGGAATCCTGTGCATACAGCGCGAAAGCGTTCTGGCGAAGATAAAATGTATTGAAGTTGCCCTGGTTCCATCCTGAGGCGGTACCCAAAAGAAAGTCGACCATAGGCAGGCCCGATACAGACCCGTTGAACGACATATTGCCGGGAGGGTTGAGACCGCTAAGGAAGTTGATGAGTGTGTGAATATAGCTCCCTCCAAGCCCGACCTGATGTGTTCCGCTCACGATGCTGACGTCCTCTGCAAGGTTCGCACTTGGTCCCGAGTGAATCGCATTTCGCTGCGCATCGCCTCCATTGATGATGAATCCGTTTCCCGATACGGTTAATCGGATCGTCTCGCCCGAAAGCGCGCTCACGTTCCGCGCCCCCAGGCTGGCCCAAGAGTAAAAGTTCTCGATGGGTTTCAAAATACCGAGACGCGTGGCAGACGCGCGAAACGAGGTCACGATGTTCGAGCCCAGCAGATAGGTATCGCCCAAGGCAAGCGCATAAACTCTGTATTGGGCTGCCGTATCCCAGAGTGTGAGCGGGTTCTTTTGGTCGTACGTAGACTGTACATTTAGGTCCGAAATGGTCATCCGTCCAAACAGCGATTGCTTCGCACTCTGCTGGTAATCCAGCCGTGTCACGACGAGGTGCTCATCTCGATTGGCCTTGAATCCAAAGGTCACCTTACCGCACGGATCGCCCGTGGTAGGAAGTAAGCTGACGATCTTCAGCGCGACCGGATCGAATCTCGCCGGCGAAATCTGATTGTTCGTAAAGCCTTGAGATGCCGCCAGCGTAACTTGCCGGCCACCATTGCATGCCGGCGAAGCAACTGTTGTGAAATCTCCGGCCAGCATTGCCGCAGTCGGAACGTAAGCGATGGACGTGGGCGGATCAGAACGTTGCAATGTGCTCTGATACCCGGCGAAGAAGAACAGCTTATCCTGCTTGATCGGGCCGCCGATGACGCCGCCGAATTGGTTGCGTTTCAACGTGTCGCGCGCGGGCGCGAAGAAGTTCCGCGCATTGAATACTCCATTGCGGACGAATTCGAAAAGACTGCCGTGAAACTCATTGGTGCCGGACTTCGTGACCGCATTCACCGTCGCTGCCGAATGATAACCGTACTGCGCCGGCATTCCACTGGTCTCCAGCTTGAACTCCTGTAGAGCATCGGGGAACGGCAAGGGAAAGTTCAGGCTGTTATATGGGTCGTTGTGGTTTGCACCATCCAAGAGATAAGTAACGCCGTTTCCCTGACCCCCGGCCACAGAGACCACGACTGTCGGGTAATTCCGGACACCATTACTGCCGACACCGGGAGTTGCCATCCCGGCGAGGAAGATGAGCTCGGTTACCTGCCGCCCATTCAAAGGCAATTCCAACACGCGCTGGTTATCCATTACGGTCCCGACTCCGGTGTTGCGCGTCTCCACGAGCGCCGCGTCCGCCTGCACCTCCACGGTCTCACTAACCTGACCCACTGACAAAACCGGATCTATCGTCGGATTGCTGTTCACCTGTAACACGATTCCGGTTTGAACGTACGTACGGAACCCGGGCAGTGACACTTCCAACATGTACGGGCCGATCGGCAGATTCGCAAGCACGTAGCCGCCGTCCTCACTTGAGATGACCGTTCGCGTCGCACCAGTAGCTGTTTGGGTTGCTTTAACATCAACGCCTGCCAGTACCGCGCCGCTCTGATCCTTTACTGTCCCGCTGATCTGTGCCGTCGCAACGGCTTGAGCGGAGAGGCTGCACACGCGACTGAAAATCACAAACCCAAGGAAGACTACTTGCAGCGTCTTTTTCATGCCGATCTCCTCTTTAGGACCGCACTCCCTCGTGCCTCCGGCAGGGCATGTCATCACGTTCAGAACCGTGTCCCGAGGCGCACACGGCGCCATAGGGCACGATCTGCGCATGTTAGGCAATGATGAGGCATGCGGAACGTATTTCACACCCGACACGTTGTCAATGGACTGATACAAATTGGTACAAATCCACGCTGTAAAATTGCCGGAACGCAACGGTACGGGCGCTCTACTATGAGCGATCCGTATTTACAGGTTCAAGTATGTAGTCGCGGGCTTTAGCCGGGCTTTAGCCCGCGTTCGGGATTTGCACAACGTTGCATTCGTGCCGGCGGGAACGGGGCTAAAGCCCGCGACTACAT
>QHXA01000608.1:0-415 GCA_003222755.1 Acidobacteriota bacterium | reverse complement strand
GTGTAAAGCCGTCTGTCATTCGAATCGCCCAGCAGAACCGGCTCACCGGACCGTTGGCGGAGGCTTTATCGAAGAGTCTGCAGGACCATTTTCCCGCGATATTCTATTTATGCCTTCCCGGTCGCTCACCAACAATGCCCGCGTCCATCGAAGAAGGTCAGGTTGAGGTGGCGATTATTCCCGCCAACGTGGCCTATCTCGCATACACGCAAGGTTGGGGCGAACTTCCGCACCCACATAAAAAATTGTGGAGTCGCCGTCCTTAACACGATTCCACTGCACCTGGTAGCCACGGAGGCGAGCGGTATCCGTAACTACCGGACATCCGTGGCAAACGCATCAGTCTTCGACCCAAGGATTCGACCACGCAAGTCACAGCGGAAATGATTCTCGAGGCGCTTCGTTCATCACCGTC
>QHXA01000607.1:6803-7187 GCA_003222755.1 Acidobacteriota bacterium | reverse complement strand
ATACTGCCCCAGCGGCGCGAACAGTACTTCAATGCCTACATTCAGGACGTGCGCAAGAAGATGGAGTCGAGTAAGAAGATCAAGATCAACGATTCCGTCGTCACGCAGATCGCTCAGGGGATTTCGTGATAAAGAGAAGCCACAAAAAGGCACAAAATTCACAAGAAGAAGATTCAGATTATTTTTGTGAATTTTGTGCCTTTTTGTGGCCTTGTTTTTATACCTCAAACGCCGTCAGCGTGGCATTGAACGTCGCGCTGGGCCGCATCGCCCTCGCGGCGAGATCCGGGTCCGGTGCGTAATACCCACCGAGATTTACGGGCCGCCCCTGCACACGGTTCAGTTCCTCGACAATCTTCGCCTCGTTTTCCGCCAGCGTCCGCG
>QHXA01000607.1:5462-6685 GCA_003222755.1 Acidobacteriota bacterium | reverse complement strand
TCTCGGCGACGGCGATTTGTTGGTTTCCAGCAACTTTTCGGTGGCTTTGTCCAGCGCGTCGGCCAGGACTTTCGCGCGCCGGTTTCCGGTCGTCTCGCTCAGATGTTCCAGCGAGACCGCCAGCGCGAGGAACTCGCCCAGCGAATCCCATCGCAAATGGTTCTCCTCCAGGAACTGCTGAACATGTTTGGGGGCCGATCCGCCGGCGCCAGTTTCAAACATTCCGCCGCCGTTCATCAGTGGCACGATGGAAAGCATTTTGGCGCTAGTTCCGACTTCAAGGATGGGAAACAAATCCGTCAAGTAATCGCGCAGGACGTTTCCGGTGACGGAGATCGTATCCTGCCCGGCTTTGAGCCGCTTCAGCGTGAAGCGCGTCGCTTGGTCGGGCGGCATGATCTCAATCTGAAGGCCGCGGGTATCGTACTCCGGCAAGTACTCTTTCACCTTCCGGATCAACTCAGCGTCGTGTGCACGTGTATGATCGAGCCAGAAAATAGCCGGCATGCCGGTGGCGCGTGCGCGGGTGACGGCAAGCTTCACCCAATCCCGGATCGCCGCATCCTTTGTCTGGCACATACGCCAGATGTCGCCGGCTTCCACCTGATGCTGGAGCAGGACAGCGCCGGAAGCGTCTACGACGCGCACAATCCCGGCCGCGGGAATTTCGAATGTCTTGTCGTGTGAACCATACTCTTCCGCCGCCTGAGCCATGAGGCCCACATTGGGCACTGTGCCCATCGTGCGGGGGTCGAAGGCGCCGTGCTCTTTGCAGAAGTCTATCGTCTCGCGATAGACCGCGGCATAGCTGCTGTCAGGAATGACGGCCTTGGTATCCTGCAGCTTGCCTTCCTTGTTCCACATTTGGCCCGAGTTGCGGATCATCGCGGGCATGGACGCGTCGACGATAACGTCGCTCGGCACGTGCAGGTTCGTGATGCCCTTGCTCGAATTCACCATCGCCAGACCGGGACGGCGCGCGTACTCTGTCTGCAGGTCCGCGTCAATCTCCTTCCGTTTCGCGTCCGGCAGATGCCGGATCGCCTCTAATAAACTTCCCAGTCCGTTATTTGCATTGACGCCCAGGCTCGCGAGCGACGCCGCATGCTTCTGGAAAACATCCTTGAAGAAGACCTTGACGGCGTGACCGAAAATGATGGGATCGGAAACCTTCATCATGGTCGCCTTCAGGTGGATCGAGAAAAGCACGGCCTGCTTCCGCG
>QHXA01000607.1:0-5378 GCA_003222755.1 Acidobacteriota bacterium | reverse complement strand
CGTTTCCATCCGGAGTCGTGAGTTCGATCCGCACCTGTCCATCTTCTGCAATTGTCTTGGAGCGTTCATTGGATCGGAAGTCGCCGCTTGTCATGCTCGCAACATGAGACTTGGAATCGCGCGACCACACCCCCATCGAATGCGGATTCTTACGCGCGTACTGTTTCACCGCGTTAGGCGCGCGCCGGTCGGAATTGCCTTCACGCAGGACAGGATTCACTGCGCTCCCCTTCACCTTGTCATAGCGTGCCCGGATTCGCTTCTCTTCCTCATTCGCGGGCTCGTCCGGATAGCCGGGCAGCGCGTAGCCCTTTCTCTGAAGCTCTGCGATGGCGGCCTTCACTTGCGGGATCGACGCGCTGATGTTTGGCAGCTTGATAATGTTTGCCTCCGGCTTCGTCGCCAGCTCGCCCAATTCCGCCAGCGCATCCGGAATCTGCTGGTCTTTCGGTAGTCTGTCCTGAAACGCGGCGATAATCCGGCCCGCCAGTGAGATGTCCCGGGTCTCGACGGTCACATCGCAGGCGGCCGCGAACGTCTGAATAATAGGAAGCAAAGAATAGGTCGCCAGAGCCGGCGCCTCGTCGGTGAACGTATAAATAATGTTAGGGCTGCTATTCGTCATGCATCCATCCGTTCTGTCGTTGTTGCGCTGAAGCGTACTGGCCTCCGGCGCTAAAAAATGCCGCAATAGAATACCCTGGACTTGCTCACTCCGGCCTAATTTCAACGGTTATACACACACGCTTGAAGCCGATGCAAACAACGCTCGGCTCAAGCCCAAAATCCTAGCCAGCCGCCGGACCTGAACAGTCCGTACGCCGCGACATTCTCCTATTGTGGAATTCGAGATCCTCGGCGACATTAGCAATATTGAAAAAATCGCCGTCAAAACGTCGATCCGTGACCTGCAACGGCTTCGCAGAATGTACGGCAAAGGTCGGTGGCGCAAATTGAAAGGCATGGCGCGAATCCAACTTCCGAATGGAAAGGTTCGCGAATGGCTGAGGTGCACTGGTACGAAGCCCATGGAATCGGCAGAAGAGAAATCCGATGGAAACGCTACCTTGATTAAAGCATGAAGAAACGCACTGGCATCGAAAAACAGTTCGTGATCTGCATCGACAATTCCGGGTACCCCGCCTCGCTCGAGCTTCACAAAGTCTACGCCGTGTTGCCGGATGAAAGAGCGGCCGAGGATGATTTCCTTCGAGTTGTCGACGAGAGTGGAGAGGATTATCTGTATTCGGTGAAACGCTTCGTCTCCGTCGAATTGCCACTACAGGTGAAGCAGTCGTGGGTTCGAAGGGTCCGGGAGTCCACAATGTCGGCTAACAAACCATTGCAGCCGACAAGCCGCGGTCGACGTAAGTCCAAAACGCAAAAAAATCCTCCTGCGGCTCGCGGCTGAACGTTAGTCCTCGGACAATCGGGCTGCGCGTCTTCGATCGTCCTGAGCTAAGCTGGTCCAAAGCCGCAAGGCAAACAATGGCAAACGAATTCGCAGCTATCGTTGGGCAAGAGGGTGGTGGCCGTGTTTCCCTGTCTGATGCTCGACGGGAGGTCCATTTCAATGGAGTTGTTGATCCGAGATGCGACACCGGATGACGCTGCCGGAATCGTGTCGGTCTTCAATTCGATCATCGAGGCCGGCTCGTTCACACTGTTCGATACGCCTTTCAGTATCGAATCCGAACGTTCTTACATCGCGGGGCTTGCCGAGCGTGACATTTTCCATGTTGCCGTTCGCGCCAGCGACAACAACGTCGTCGGTTTTCAGAGCATGGCCCCATTTGCCACGTACACGCACAGCTTCGATCATGTTGGTGTTATCGGTACCTATGTTGATCTTGGAAGCAGGCGACAAGGGATCGCCAAATGCCTTTTTCCAGCCACGTTCGATGCAGCGCTGCGAAAGGGGTACGAAAAGATATTTACATATATTCGGGAGGATAACCCGGCGGCCCTGGCCACGTACCAGAAACACGGGTTCCGCATCGTCGGCAGGGCGGAACGGCATGCGAAACTTCACGGCCGCTATATAGACGTGATCATAGTCGAACGCTTCTTATGACAGAACCGCGACTAAAAACCAGTTTCGAATTGTCGTTTAGGATTAAGTGAGCGGTGCAGACGAGGGCGGCTAACCACGCGATGAACCCGCCGCACGCCCCACGCGCTCTTCGGAAGGTTCGAAGACAGACTCTTCGCTGATGTACTTGCGGGTGTGAAAAGGTTGACGTCGTTTCCTTCGCCAACCGTTTTAGAACATCGGTGTCTATGCGCACCATGAACACAAAATTGCGTGTGCTTTTGATCATAGTTTGCGCAGCGGCGCTCCCATTAATGACCAACGCGCAGAGCCGCCGAGACCGCTCGATGAACATCAATGTGGACGGCGGCCGGCCGGTCACGGATTGCAATGACATTCAAGTGACCTACAATCGACGGCCGGCGATCACAGACGAAAGCCAAGTTTCATTGCTCGCGTCACAGGTTTCCTCGCTGCGAGCACAGACATCCAACAGCGGTATGTACGTCACTGGTTGGGATCGCAATGAGTTCTCCGTAAAGACGTGCAAAGCTGTTCCCGCTGACGATCCGAACACGTCCGCAACCCTGCAACAAATCACGACCAATACTACGAACGGCACGGTTTCAGTCAACGGACCGAGCGACCGGACGTGGGTTGCAAATCTCATCATCATGGTGCCGCGCCTGTCCATGATGCAGCTTCAGACCACAAATGGGCCGCTGCAATTGCGGGATCTTGCGGGAAACATTCAGCTCCGTGCCTCCAATGGCCCGATCAGTTTGGATAATGTCGGCGGCATTGTCGAAGCAACGACTGCGAACGGGCCGATTTCGGTGAAACGGGCGACCGGCGATCATCGGCTGACGGCAACAAACGGCCCAATTCATGTAGGTCTGTCGGGAAACAGCTGGGATGGCCCCGGCCTTGAAGCATCGACGCATAACGGACCATTGTCCGTATCGATTCCCGATTCCTATGGCTCGGCAGTCCGGATACAGACTTCTGGTCATTCCCCAATCAGTTTGGTCATTCCCCAATCAGTTGCAAGGCACGAGCCTGCCAGTCGGCAACGGTATCACCCAGTTCTCCGACCACCATTGCGATTGGCACTGGCGCACCGCTCGTGCGGCTATCCACGGTGAATGGACCGTTGTCGATTCAATAGCAGTTCAAAAATTCAGGCGAAGTTGTGCCTGGAGCTGACGGTGCAAGTTTGACTTCGCACCGACTCCGGTAATCAGACCGAAATTGGGGTTGTTGATATCGAGGATCGGCGTTGCCGGCTCCGGATGATTAAGCACGTCGGTGGCGTCCAAACGGAATTGCACGGTCTTAGTCTCGGTGATCTTGACAGCTTTGCTGATATTCGCGTCAAAGCGCCAGATTCCCGGACCTTCTAAAGTGCGCAGCCCAATACTGCCACGGGTTCCAGGAAGTGGATTCTGCAGCAGAACTTGATTCGTTTTCGCATCTGCGACGGCGTTGAGCGTGCATAGATTGCGGAGGTTCTGAGCCGTCGTGACGTTCGCGCATTGTGGATCTCTTACTTGTGTCACCGCGCCACTCAGCCGCTGCTGCCGTTCCATTCGACCTTGCTATTCCTATCGAAGGGCCCAACGATATCCGCACTTCCATTGGCATACAGCATGTTCTGCGCGGCGATACTGACGGGAGCGCCGCTGTTTGCGTTGAAGATCCAGCCCAGTTGCCAGTTCTCCAGGATTCGCGCTAGAGCACCCGTGCTGTTGCGGAGGAAACCTTTGCCCGGTCCGACGGGCAGCTCGAAAGTGCCGTTGGTCCGGAAGTCGTGAATGCGCGTATCCCCCAGCACGGCGTAATCGGCATGCCGATCGACGGCGTTCGTGTAGGTGCTTCCCACCTGGCCGAACAGGCCCAGGTTTTTGCTCCAGGTATACGTCGACTGCATGCTGATGCCGCGCGCCGGACGCAAGGTGATCTGCGCTTCCATGGAATGGTAGTTGTTGTGATTGACACTGGCGATCATGTACACGTTCGAGAACTGAGGATTCGTGACGATAAAGTTTTCAGGGAATCCGTTGAATCGCAGCACGCCGCCATTCACACCAGCCGGAATGACGGGCAGACTGGGATTGAACGCGTTGGAGTAATTTACCAAATTCAGTATTGCTGCAAGATTCGCGTAGTTTCCGTTAGCGAGGTTGCTCTGGATATTACCAGTCACTCCAGCAGCTGTTCCGGTCGATGCGCGCAAGTGCATTCCCGCTGTCTGGCGCACGCCGTTGAAAGTCGACCCCACCGGTCCAAAATTCCCCCCTCCGATATTGATCCCCCTGAGCATGTTCTCTAACACCTGGAGCCTGGGATTGTCGTCGTCTCCTGCACGCGCAGCATCGAACGCCTCCTTCAACCCGTTAAACAGAAAATTGGGTTGATTGATCTGAAATGCGGCGTTCCACTGTTTCCGGCCGAGTGTGCCGATATACCGCAGATCCACCGTCAGCTTCGATGTCACGCTTCGGGTTACTGATAAAGTGAGGTTCTGAGCGTATGGGTTCACCAAACCAGGCTGTGGATTGTAAACCTGTTGGGTTCGATCCGAGAGCGGGATGGGTTGCATTGGCCGGATGATGTTGGGCACTGGGATCAGCGACGCTACCTTCGTCAGGTCGAGGTACGCATTGGCGCCGCTGTCGCCCATATAGTTCGCCTGGTTCGTGCTGCTCGGAACCACATTCTCCTGCGTAATCGCATTGGCGACTTGTCCAGCGTTGTATGTCAATTGATAGCCGCCGCGCACGGTGGTTTTACCCGCACCAAACCATGGCACCTGCCAGGCGAAACCAAAAGCAGGACCAAAATTGTTCCAGTCGTCCGGATACCATGGTGTGCCGGATTTCGGCGACTTCTTACCAATAAATTCGATGGCCGTCGGTTCGCCACGGACGCCAGGTTTCATCCACTCGGCGAAGCTATTGCCGGAGATTCCGAAGATACGCGACGGTCCTCCAATTGTGAGGGGCATCAAACCGTAGCCGTCATACGGCACGCCGTAATAGTCCCAGCGCAAACCGAGATTGACTGTGAGACTCTTCAGCGCTTTCCAATCATCCTTAATGAAAACACTCCTTTCGTTTTGATGGGTATCGCGAACGCGCTGTGGGAACGTTTTGTAATCTTCGAACGTGTCCAGTTTCGTTGGTGATTGCATGTAATAGAACTGCGTCACCTGACTCAGAGATCCAGCCAGGAAACTGAGCAGATTCCGCATTCTGACGTTGTTCCCTGTCGTGGGTGTGCCGGCCAGCACCGGCATGTTTGTGGTGCTGATTGCCGTTGCCGATATCGCGGACGTCGCAAGATC
>QHXA01000606.1 GCA_003222755.1 Acidobacteriota bacterium | reverse complement strand
TCCTCCAACGCGGCGGTTTCCTGCGCGGAATTCGTTGACCAATGCCGACGACAACGTGGATGTGAAGTTGACCGCAAGAGTTTGCGGATGCCGGAATACAGAGCCGCGGAAGCCATCAGGCCACGTCTCATAGTTTGCGTTGCCGGCTGATCGTTCGTACGTGTAGCTCACACCGAGCTTGTGAGTAGTATTGAAATTGTGATCGATTTTGGTGTTGATCTGCTTTCGGCCGAGTCCATTTAAGGCTGCGATTCCGCCGTTATTGGTTCCAAATATCGTCTCGGTTCCGCTCCGCTCGTTACGCACCCAGCGATAACCGGCAGTGTTCAGG
>QHXA01000637.1:1912-5665 GCA_003222755.1 Acidobacteriota bacterium | reverse complement strand
CGTGTGGAAGTAGCACCGGCTTTACGGGCATCTGGCGGCTCGACGCCGGTTGTTGACACACAGCAGGCTGCTCCGGCACCCAACGTATCCTCCGCTGAGTTGATAAACGAGCGCAGCTCAAATGAAACGCCGCATGCCGCAGCGAGCGTTTCTCCTGCTCCGCGTGCCGTTCCAAAGTTGGTCGACCAGCCGGTTGTCCTTGCCGCCAGTGGAACTCTTGCCGTTAGCTCTCCGACTTCGGTGGAAATCTACATGGATGAGACATACCTCGGATCGGCGCCAGTCTCGCTGCAGATATCGGCGGGAACGCACACGCTCGAGTACCGTCATGGCAGTCTCCGAAAGAGGCTGACGCACGTCATCAATAGCAACGAAACCACCAAAGCGATGATCACCTTTGAGGCGACCGTCCAGATCAATGCCAAACCCTGGGCAGACGTTTTCCTGGACGGTGTTGTGAGAAAGCCTTTGGGACAAACGCCATTGAGCGGCGTTCAAGTTCCAATCGGAGGCGTGTTGGTCTTCGAGAATCCGGCATTCCCAACGAAGACGTATCGCGTTACCGGAAATGAGACGGGGATTGCTCATGTTCAAACGTATCCTAGCGCTTTTGCTTGTGGGCTCAGTCGCCCGGTCCACCTGGTCCGCACCCGTCGATGAAATCAGTGAGGCACTGACGCGCGCGGAGGCGCTCTATTACGAAGCCGAGTTCACGAAATCTATCGAGTTGCTCTTGCATGTGGACCAATTGCTGCGGCCTCAGCCCGACCACTTGCAAGAAAAGATCACGGTAAAACTACAGCTCGCTCTCGCCTATGTCGGCCTCAATGACACCAATGAAGCGAAGGCCCATTTCCGCGACCTTTATGCGCTGAACTCGGATTATTCGGTAGACCCGCAGCGGTTTTCACCTAAGGTGGTTGCGGTGGCCGAACAGGCCAAGGCAGAACAGAACGAAATCCGATGCCGGACAGTGTCGAACGACGCAGAGCGACAGTTGGGTATCGGAAATCCCGACGCGGTGATGCGATTGATCGCATCGGCGCAAGCCAAGTGTTCTGGCCTTGTGCCGATCGCCGCAAATACGGCCGAGCTATTTTTCAAACAGGGTCTCGAGGCGTACAGGAAAGCTCAGATGGCTGATGCCTTGCAGAAGTTTCGATCGGCTCTTCAACTCCATCCTAAGCACGAATTGGCCTTGCAGTATATCGAACTCACCGAGAGCAAACTGCAACTGGACACGGACCGGACGCTTCTCGCATGGCGCAAGGAATTCGACGCAGGTGAATTTGCGCTGGCCGCTAAGGACTACCGTCAATTGATCTCTGTGAGTACCGCAGACACCGTGAACCAGCTTCGCGCCGAGTATCGGAATGCGTTGTCCGGCCTTATTGAATCCTGGAATCGCGCATGTGCCAGCAATGACGTGGTCACCTTGGAGAAAGTTCGCGCGCGGGTGAGCGAGATGCTTCCGGAACCGTCCATCGGCGAAGACATTCTCGACAAGATGACGTGCACGCAGGCCGGGTGCATCCAGATGAGTGCGCAGCTGGCGTTGTTGCGCTTGAAAACCCGTGTGGATCCTGATTTTCCCGCTTTCGTTCGAGCGCAGATCAAAGTGTCTCCGGTCACAATCCGCGTCAAAACCAGAATCAGCGAAACGGGGGATGTCATGGCCAGTGAGCCGCAGGGCGGCAATGCAATCCTCTACAATTCGGTCCGCGCAGCCGTGGACCGCTGGAAGTTTTCTCCCGCGATCGTTCAAGGCGAAGCGCGATGCGTCGATACGGAAATCCCGATTGTTATAAGTGTCAAGGAGACTCGGTGATTTTCCGGCCGGAGAGTGTCGCAATCCAAGCTCCCGGGCGTCTGAAGGCGTTTGCTTATCTGACAGCGGAGAAGGCGGCGCTGTATCGATCGATCATGCGTGTGTTCATGGAATCGAAGGAACGATTTGCGCTGCATCTGCGCTCGCAGCAAATCCTCGACGCGATTCGGATTTGCGGCCTTGAAGACACACCTGATCAGACGGAAATAGAAGCGGCGTTGGCGCAGTTATGCGACTGGGGGAATCTGCAAACGCGTCCGGATACGAGCGACGTCAGTACAGTCGAGGATTTCTACAAGCAACGGTTTGTATTCCAGATTACCAATCAAGGTGAAGCCGCCGAACGAGCGCTCGAGCTGTTTCAGGCCGGCTCGTGCCGCAAAGGCGAACTTCAGACGACTGCGCTGCGGGATATCCGAGACCTGCTTGAAGAACTGAAGGGGCTGTCGCGCGAGGCAGAACCGGATGCCGGCAGACTCCATCGTAACCTGCTCACTATTCACGCGAGCTTTGAAGATTTCGCGAGCCGGGCGCAGGCCTTTATGGGCAGTTTGCAGCGAAACATCGATTTGCAGATGGGTCAAACGGATCAGTTCGCATCTTCGACCGAGCGCTTGATCGACTACGTCGAACGGTTCGTCAGCGAACTCGTGACTGCAGCCGAGGATATTGGCCGGATGATCTGCGATATCGACGATTCAGGATTTGAACAGCTGCTTCAGGCCGTGGCGGAACGCAGCACCGTCGACGTCGTAAGGACAACTCCAGAGGACCTGGAGAGCATCGCTGCCGAATGGCGCTCACATTGGGGCCGTTTTCGGGACTGGTTTATTTCACGGCCCGGCTGCCCATCCGGTGCGGACATCCTGCGAGGGCGCGCGAGGGCGTCCCTCACAACTCTGCTGAGCGTGATGATGAGCATCAATGATCGGCGAATCAGCCGCATCGATCGATCCAATGACTTCCGCGTACTGGCGCGATGGTTTGCAGAAGCAGCGTCTGAGGCCGATGCGCACCGGCTATGGCGGGCCGTCTTCGGTTTGTGTCCGGCGCGTCATCTCATCGTGAATGACGCAACGCTCGATGATCACGAGGCACACGACGTAACCGCCGGTACAAGCTGGCTGGACGCTCCACCGCTTCGGATTTCAACTCGCCGTCGAGTCTCCAGCTACTCGCGAACCGCCAGGTTGAGCCGAATTATCGATCGGACTGCCGAAAAGGAAAAGCTTGCTGCCGCCACACATGAGGAAACCCTGCGCCTTCTGAGCGCTCAGAGTCGCTTCGCCACGCGTCGCCGGCTGCGTTTGTCGGAACTCGAGCAATTCGAAACTGGCGAGTTCGATCTGTTCCTCGAGCTGCTGGGAGAAGCGGTATCTGCAAAGGTCCTCCCAGATGATACGGCGGAGATCTTGTCGAACGACGGTTGTTTGCGGGTGAAACTGGAGGCGACTGGTGATGGCCAAACGGCAGTCCTTCATACGCCCGAGGGCATTTTCCGGGGACCCGATCACTGGATCAGTGTCGAACCGAGTTCCACTGAAGAGGTCGTGACGTGAACATTAATTCCGAACCCCTTCCAGCGATGTCGAATCCCGAACTGGAAGCCGAACGGCGTACCGCCTTTCGCGCCCTGCTGCGCAATCCGTTGCTGCCGGCTGTTGGAGAAACAGCTAAGGAATACGACCTTGTTCGAAGGCATTCCGCATGGTTGAAACATTGGTTCGTTAAGTTTCCGCTATGGAAGCTTCACATCGATAAAGATGTTGCCAGACTACACAAGATACCGGCCGACCTCCTCGATGAGACGAGACCCGCAGTCGACGCTACCAGCGGCAGCGCATTTTCCCGCCGGCGGTACGCTTTACTCTGCTTGGCACTCGCCGCACTAGAGCGCTCCGAACTTCAGACGACGCTGGGTCAGA
>QHXA01000637.1:0-1822 GCA_003222755.1 Acidobacteriota bacterium | reverse complement strand
TCACGATCAGCGACGTGATCTCGTGCATGCGGTCCGGCTCCTGCTGCATTTCGGTCTACTGCGCCGGATCGATGGCGATGAGCAGCAGTTCGTGAACCGAACCGGCGCCTCGGACGCGCTTTATGAGATCAATCGCCCAATCCTGGCGGTCATGCTGAATGTGTCGTACAGCCCGTCTGCCCTCGAGGCCAGGGGGGCAAGGGGGCGGCCCCCTCTTCCCCTGCTGGAGCGCGCGGCTGCGATTATCGACGATCCACCGGCCTCAACTGAGGAGGCCCGCAATGGCCAGACCCGCTCGAACCTCGTCCGGCGGCTCCTGGATGATCCAGTTCTCTATTTCGGCGAGTTGAGTGACGCCGAACGAGCTTATCTCGACGGGCAACGTAGTTATCTCCTCCGGCAAATTGGTGAAGCCAGCGGTCTGATCCCGGAAGTCCGTCGTGAAGGTATCGCCATGGCTGACAATGCGGGTGACCTCACCGATGTCAAACTGCCGGCAGAAGGTACGGACGGTCACCTGAGTTTGCTGCTGGCCGCGTGGCTCGCCGAACATTCGAAACACTGTCCCGGCGCGGTCATTCCATTATCGGCGGTCGAAGAACACGTGATGGAGGTTATTCGGGTCCACGGTTCGCGATGGCGCAAAGCGGTAAACGAACCCGGCGCCGAAGCTCGACTGACAGAGGAGACGCTATTGCGATTTCGTGGGCTACGTCTCATCCGGCTAACTGCGGATGGAGTGGTTCCATTGGCCGCAATGGGCCGCTATGCGGAGCATGCAAGCTTCTGACAATATGCACAGAAACGGACAGCTACCATCCTTTCCGCGCCCGCAACGGGAGCGATGGCAGCCGCTGCGGAGCGGCTTTCTCAACATCTACCGATTCGACCACGAAGAGTTCCATTACGAAAACGGACGGCTGCTGTTGCGCGGGAACAACGGTACGGGTAAGTCGCGTGTTCTCGCATTACAGCTTCCGTTTCTGCTCGATGGCGAAGTCATTTCGCAGCGCCTGGAACCGGATGCCGATCCCGCCAAGAGAGTGGAATGGAATCTCCTGATGGGTCGATATCCGGACAGGACCGGTTATACATGGATCGAGTTTGGACGCCGGGATAGTGGCGGCAAGGAACACTACATCACGCTGGGATGTGGCCTCAGTGCAACGGAGGACGAGAGCGGTGTGCGCAAGTGGTTCTTCGTTACGACTCAACGGGTCGGTACAGATCTGGAGCTTGCTACGGAAGCAAAGCAAGTGCTCGGCAAAGACCGCCTACGCCAAAGAATTGGCGCCGCCGGACAGGTATTCGAGGACGTGGGCGCCTATCGGCGGGCTGTGAACGATGCGTTGTTCCGCCTCGACGATTATCGCTACGCCAGCTTAATGAACCTTCTGATTCAACTCCGGCGGCCTCAGTTGACCCGCCGCCTCGACGAGAACGAGTTGTCCGCAGCGCTCAGCGAAGCCCTGCCTCCCGTGTCGCCGGCCATCATCGCCCACCTTGCGGAAGCGTTCCGCAATCTGGAATCGGATCGCAGCAAGTTGGAGTCGTTCAGGGCCGCTCTGACAGGTGTTGAGCGATTTCTGAGCGGATACCGGCGGTATGCTGAGGTCGCCGCCAAGCGGCGCGGCGATCGAGTTCGCGCAGCGCATTACGAATACGAATCGGGCATGAAGGAAATTCTGACTTCCGAAGCGGAGTGCGATCGATCCTTGGCCGAGCTAGCCAGGCTGAAGGCTGAAATCCAACATCTGTCCGCCGAGCAGGAAGCCGTGCAGGCAGAGATCGCGGCTCTCGAGCGCAGTCCGCAGATGAATGG
>QHXA01000617.1:3081-3535 GCA_003222755.1 Acidobacteriota bacterium | reverse complement strand
TCACCGCGAATTGCGAAGAGCGCATTGGACCGTACAGCCTTACCAGGGAGCGCTGTAGTGGATGAGAAGTCCATCATCGGTCAAGACGTCACCATCCGTGAAGGCGTACGGATCGAGAATTCCGTCATCGGAAAGAATTGCAAAATCGATGCCGGCGCTCACATCGCCGATTCCGTGCTCTGGTCCGGCAATACGGTCGATGCTGAAGCGCGGATCGCCAGCAGCCTGGTGGGCAAGGGCTGTTATGTCGGCCGATCTGCACGACTTCGGCCCGGCGTCGTGCTAGGCGACAAAACCGTTGTTACCGATTTCTCATATTTATGAAGAGTCCAATCAAATTCGGAACCGACGGTTGGCGCGGCATCATTGCGGAAACATTTACATTCGAGAACGTCCGCTACGCAGCGGAAGCGACCGCGGCATACTTCAAAACAGTCGAAGCTCGTGAACCCGC
>QHXA01000617.1:0-3036 GCA_003222755.1 Acidobacteriota bacterium | reverse complement strand
GCTGCGAACGGTTTTCGCGTGATGATATTGGATCGGCCTTACCCGACCCCATATATCTCGTTTGAGGTGCGCCGGCGCAAATTGGTTGGCGGCATCATGATTACCGCCAGCCACAATCCGCCGGCGTTTAACGGCTTCAAAGTGAAAGCGCATTTCGGCGGCAGCGCGACCCCGGAGATCACGGCAAAAATAGAGGAGAACTTGCAATCGGGGACAAGGGGTCAGACCCCTCGTCCCCAAAGCCTTATCGAGATCATTGGGCCGGACAAGTATTACTTTGACCATCTGAAGTCGCTCGTGGACTGGGACCGGATCGCAAAATCCAAACTCAAAATTGTCGTCGACTCCATGCACGGTTGTGGCGGCTACATCCTGGAAGAACTTCTTCGTGAAACTTCCTGCACGGTTCAAACGGTCCGAGGCAATCCGGATCCGCTCTTCGGCGGAATCAATCCGGAGCCGATGATGCCGCAGCTGGAATCTCTAGGCGAGGTGGTGAGAAAGTCCGGAAGTCACGTGGGACTTGCGACGGACGGCGACGCGGACCGTCTCGGCATCGTAGATGAAAACGGCAGTTACCTGAATACGCGGCAGACATTGTCGCTGCTGCTTCTGCACGTTTACCGAAATAAAGGCTGGCGTGGCGCAGTGGCGCGAACGTATTCACAAAGCCTGCTGATCCCGCGCATTGCCGAGAAGTTTGGGCTACGGCTGTATGAGTGTCCGATCGGATTCAAAAACATCGGCGAATTGATGCTGGAAAACGAAATTCTGATTGGCGGTGAAGAGAGCGGTGGAATCGGGCTCTCGCGCCATTTGCCGGAGCGTGACGGCATTTTCGTCAATCTGCTGTTTCTGGACCTGCTCGCCGCTTCCGGCAAAACATGCACGGAGCTTGTCCGCGACCTGTGGAAAGAATTTGGAGAGTTTCACTACGACCGGCGCGATTTGCACGTCGCAATTGCAACGGGCAAGGCGGTTGTCGAGAAATGGAAGAGTGATCCGCCGAAGACGTTCGCGGAACGCCGGGTTCAGGACGTTGGAAGCATGGACGGCTCGAAGATCTTCCTGGAGAAAGACAGTTGGATACTGTTCCGCCAATCCGGGACCGAGCCGTTGCTGAGGGTTTATTGCGAGGCGCCGACGCAATCGGCTGTCGCCGAAATTATGGCCGCGGGCTTAAGATTTGTGGAACAATTCCAGTCGGACGGTGTCGACTAATTTGTACGCGCCGGCTTCAGCCGGTACGTACATTAAATACGGACGAGTTCATGCCGAGAGAGATCGCCTATAACTGGGTGGATCGGGCGCAAGGGCTCAGCGCTGAAGAAGCGGTGTTCGTTGCGCGTTTACAGGCTAATGACGATGCGGCATACGACGAGCTGGTGCGGACGTATAGCGCTTCCATTTTCCATGTCGCTTACCGCATGCTCGGAGATACGGCGGATGCGTCCGATACTGTTCAGGAAATTTTCCTGAAGGTTTTCCGCAATATTGGTGGCTTCAAAGGCGAAGCGGCCTTGAAGACGTGGGTCTTCAAAATCGCATTCTCGGAAATCCTGAACCGGTTGCGCTGGTGGAAACGGCGGTACCGCTTTGCAACGATGTCGCTTGACGAGCAATCAAACGGCAATGGTACCGGCCCGGGTTACGGCATCGCCAGCTCGAGTCCGACGCCGGAAGAACTGTTGCAATCGAAGGAGCAAGAGGCCGCAATTCAGCAGGCTCTCGGGAGACTCTCGAAGGATCATCGATCCATTATCGTGCTGCGCGATATCGAAGGGTTCTCCTACAGCGAAATCGCTGATGTTTTGGGGGTTTCGATTGGAACCGTTAAATCACGCCTCGCGCGTGCGCGAGCCGATTTGAAGAAATCGCTGATGCGCTATTTATCGGTTCAGCATTTGAGGTAGTCCCAATGAGTAGTAGAGTGGAATGCAATTCCGTTCAAAAGTTGATGAGCCCATTCATCGACTCGATGGTTACACCCAAAGAAACGGAGCGCGTCGAGAGCCATCTTGCCTTGTGTGAGCCATGCCAGCGGCTCCTTCAGTCATACATTTCCATGCGCAGTCTCGTGGCCGGGGTTGAGGCGCCGCCCCTGCCGGAAGACATGGTACTGGAGACCCGGGTCCGGTTGTCGCATGCCCGAAACACGAATTTCCTGGTCCGGCTCGAAAACCGTCTGAATAACATTCTCAAGCCGATGGTCATTCCGGTCCTTCTCGGGACATCACTGACAATGCTTCTGTTCGGTGTTCTGCTGGGATCGCTGACTTCGTCTACTGTTTTGGCGCAGGATCACTTTCCAGATCAACCTCTATATCCGTTGTTCCAACGAGTACACACAGCGGATCCCAACTGGAAGCGTTTCGCTTCGTACGATGGGCAAGAGTTGGAGGAGCCACTGACGATCGAGACTCACGTCGGGGATGAAGGACGGGTTATCGATTATCAAGTTCTTTCGGGACCGCAAAATCCTGCAGTGAATGGCTGGCTTCGGCAGGTTCTGTCATTGGCTCAATTTACTCCAGCCATCGCGTTTGGTAGGCCAGTCGAATCGAGGATCATTCTGTCGTTCGTGGCTGTCCGGAATTAGCCACAAAGAGGCACAAAAGGCTCAAAACTTTTCTGAATTTTGTGCCCTTTTGTGGCTAAATCAGCTTCGCAACAGCCTCGACTACTCGTTCCGCTACATTGCCTGAACCAAGTTGCCGCCTCAGCTTTTCGTAATTTCCTCGAATCCGCGACTGAATCCACACATCGTCCATCAGCCGCAAGGCCGTCTTGCTGACCTGTTCCGGCGTCATTCGTTCCTGGAATAGTTCCGGCACTACTTCCTCTCCAAGAATGATGTTCACGATTCCAAACAACCGCACTTTCAGAAGCAGTTTTCCAAGCAGCCATGTCGCCTGAGAAATGCGATATACGATGACTTCCGGTGTGCCGAGCAGTGCTGTCTCGAGTGTGGCCGTACCGCTGGCGACAATCGCCGCGCGCGCGTATCGAATCGCGTTGTAAGTATCATTGGTGACA
>QHXA01000616.1:4994-5828 GCA_003222755.1 Acidobacteriota bacterium | reverse complement strand
CAAGTCAACGCCGGTGTCAGGCGCACTGGTGCGAAACATTATCCATTTCCCGTCGTGCGACCAGTCCTCGGTTTCAGACGAGCGAACGCCTTCCATCAACCGCTGTTCCCCCATTCCAGGTTCCATCGAGTTCTTGACATACGCCCGGTTTTGAGGTCCTCCTTCCCGATCGCTGGCGAACACGATCTTCTTGCCGTCCGGCGACGGGTGAGCGAACCAATCGTTGGCTCCATTTGTGGTGAGTCGTGCGCCGACGCCGCGCGAGGTCTCCATGTACCAGACGTCTCGATTGCCCGTCTGCTCATCCGGCCGCGAAAACAGAAGGCGGGCGCCATCGGGAGAAAAGCGGAGATCTGCGTAGGTACCAGCCGGCCCCAGAAAACCCAGCGCCGTGCCGCTCCGGTCGTACCACGTGAGTCGATCACGACCCTGGCCTGCCGGGCGAAGAACAAGAACGCTGCCGTCGGCCGACACCGCGAATCCAGCCGCGACGCTTGCTGGGAAATAAGCTACGCCTTCCACTACAGCGGCAGGCTCGCCCGTCACCTTCTCACCGTCGAAATCCTGTAACATCAAAGTCCCGTCTCGAACGTAGAGAATTGAGCCGCTGCGCCCGTTGTGTGTCGGCACGTAGGTCACGTTGGACTGCACCGCCATCAAACGTCTCGTCTGGCCGGAATCAAGCGACGCCAGGTACAGCGCATTATTTTCACGCCGGCCCGAGCGCGCCAGGAATAAAAAATGCCGGCCATCTGGCAAGAAGACCGGAAACCGATGGGAGTTTTCCGCGCGGCTTGCGTCGAGCTTCGTCAACGGTTGCGGCTCGCCTCCCGA
>QHXA01000616.1:1784-4976 GCA_003222755.1 Acidobacteriota bacterium | reverse complement strand
AATGCGGAACAGCGCTGCGCGATTATTCGGAGAGAAGATGATGTCTCCTTTTGGACCCCAGGCCGGCGTGTCCGCTCCGCTAATGGTGCGAACATCGGCAATAGTTTGGGGAGTTCCTCCTGAAATGCTGACCTTCCGCAGTTTGCCCGTAGAATGGAACCCGATCCATTGCCCGTCCGCAGACCAGAACGGCCTCTCCGCTTCCTCGGTGCCGGGGAGCGCGCGAGCCGTGCCCGAGCCCAAGGGCCGCACCCACAACGACCGCTTCCCGGAAGCGTCTACGGCCACGAATGCGAAATTCCTGCCATCGGGGGAAGGAGCAGGCGTGAGGTAGTCGGTTTCGCCGGTTAGACCTTCGAACGTCAGGTTGAGCCGCACGGGAAGCTGAGACTGTGCGCCAGATCGGAACATCAGTAAGGCCGCAACGCCCAGACCAGCGCAGACCACCACGACCAAGGCCCACAGCCACGCCGGCGTGGTGCCGCGGAGCGATAAGCGGTGCTTTTCGCCGCTCGTTTCCAGCCTCGATCGCGCCGCACGACGCAGGTCGACCACGAGATCGCGCATCGAGTGGTAGCGTTCCGCCGGATCCTTTTCCAGCGCCTTTTCAACCGCGATGCGAACGAGCAGCGGAATCTCGTCGGGCAGAGGCTCGGGCGGCATCTCGACAATGCGTTTGAGTAGCTCCAGTTCGCTCTCCGCCCGGAACGGCCGTCTCTCCGCCAGCAATTCATACAGAACCACGCCGAACGAGAAGATGTCGCTGCGCGCGTCCAGCGGCTTCCCCGATGCCTGCTCCGGCGACATGTACGGAATCGAGCCGACAATCACTCCCGACCGCGTGTGACCTTCCGTCAACGTGGAATCGCTCTTCGCGTCCTCAGCGAGCTTCGCCAGACCAAAATCGGCCAGCTTCGCGTAGCCATTCTTCGCCACCAGAATATTCGCTGGCTTGATATCGCGATGCAGAATTCCCGCCGCGTGCGCCGCTGCCAGTCCGTCGGCGACGCCAGTGAGCAGCTCCACAATTTGCTTCCAGCTCCTCGGCTCTTTGGCCCAGTCCTTAAGTGTCCCGCCATCGACGAATTCGGTAACGATGTACTGCTTTTGCTCGAATTCGCCGACGTCATAGACCGTTAAAATATGCGGATGATTCAGCGACGATGCCAGCTTCGCCTCTTGCTGGAATCTTCGGCGCGCTGCCGCATCCGCCAGCTCGTCGGACAAAAACTTGATCGCCACCGGGCGATTCAGCTTCGTGTCGAGCGCGCGGTATACCGTCCCCATACCGCCCTCGCCGAGCTGCGACTCGATCCGATACGAATCTATAAACGTGCCTGCGATCATATCCGAGCCTTCCGACGACGGCCAATTCACTGCGCCAGCGGGTCGGGACGCACCTGAACCTTATAGACCTTCGGTCGCGATGCGATGCCGCCTTCGTTGTGGAAGACCGTGCGGGTGCCCGTGGTCGTCCACAGTCCGCGGCCTTTCCACCCAGCGCCGGGATTATCAATGCGTCCATCCACGTTCTTACTGAAAAAACCCATCGGGTAAGGAATGTGCATGTTTACGAACTTTCCGTTGACCAGCGCCAGAAGCCCCTCACTGCCGTTGGCCTCCGCGATCGGTACGTTGGGTCCGAGCCCGAGAGTGTTGTAGCGATCCACCCAGACGTAATAGGCGTGATCGGCGCTGCCGGGATCGATGACGTCCTTGAACTGCGGCCCTGGGAATGGATAAAGCGTCCACCCTTCGGGACAATGTTTACCCGTGGCGGCGGCTGGTCCGTTGAGCGGGCCCTTGCACTTTCGGCGATCGAAGCTTGCGAGATGTCCGCTCGATAGCGCCGTCCAGACAACGCCATTCAAGTCGAGGTCGATACCTCGCGCTCCGTATCCGTTATCGGGCGGCACGTAGATTTCAGCCAACGCGGTTTGTGAGGGATTAGATCCCGGCACCAGCCGGATGATGTAGCCCGGCTGATCGATGCGCGAGAACCCAACGTCCATCGACTGCCCCCAAATGGAGTCGTCGACCGGGCTGGGCTGCACGCCGTAGAAGGCCGCCATCACGCGCTTGTCCTTCTTGGGATCGAGCGGCTGATCGGCTTGTACATACTCGTCGCGCTTGCCATTGCCATTGGTGTCGATGATGAGCGGAGTCCAGCCCTGAGACTTCACCTCGTCTCCGGTCTGCTCGTACATTTTTGTATTCAACCAGCCGACCACACCGCTTGCCGGACCTCCAGCGCTGGTCCATAGTGTGTTGTTCGCGTCATTCGCGAAATAGAGATGTTGCGTGGTGAAGCACGTACTGATCAGTGACCACTTGCCGGTTTTTGGATCGTACATGGAGAGTTGGCGATCGGATTCATTCAGCGGCGCGACTCTCGCGGAGGGATGATCCGAGCCCGCCTTGCAATAATCCGGGTTCTGGGCGGGCCGGATTCGCGCCGTAAACCACACGCGTCCTTTCTCGTCCATGATCGGATTATGGATACTCGTGTGACCGTCCCAAATGGCTTGGTCACCCCAGTACGGCGACGGGCCTCGAGGCAGGGCTGTTGAGGAAGCAGTGTTCGGATCGCGATACGGATGCTTCAGCTGCGACGCTTCGTTCGTGATCGGATTCAGCATCGGCGCCATATCGGTGCTCTCCTCGGTTGATCCGTAGATCAACCCGTTCGCGTTGACGCGCGGGTTCCGTTTGTCGGTGGAGATCGCGTCGTGAAGATACGCCTTGGGAGTGGACCACTCCCACATGCTGATGACGACGTTGCGTTCGATGCCCTGAGGCCGCTCCGGCTTGGCAAAGGGCAGCTCGCCGGCTGCGATGCGGTCGGTCCAATCTGCGAATAGCGCCAGCGCTTTCTGTGCACCGAACCGGTTCAGAGTCACGGCCATGTTCGTCCGGGCCTGACCGGCCTCGAGGCGGCGTGTCCAGGCCTTAGTGGCCGCCGGGATGGATTTTTCCGATGGTCCCCATTCGGGTTGGAACGTGCGGATCCCTTTGGAGCCGAGCGCGTGACACGATTGACATGAGTTCTTGAGAGTATCGATCCAATAGTGCTGATCCTTCATCACAGCCTGGATTCCGTTTCCGCTCGAGCCCGTGCCGGGAAACTCGCTCTTTGCCGGAATCCGCAGCATCGAATACCAATACACACCCGGGTAGTACTCGGCCGCGGCG
>QHXA01000616.1:1202-1640 GCA_003222755.1 Acidobacteriota bacterium | reverse complement strand
AGGCCGGGAACGACATAACGGCCCCGATCATCGGTAACCACCGCCTTCGCAAACTTCGTAGAAAGATCTGTGGTCTCTGCAATGACCCAGACGCCCGCCTCCACTCCGTTCTGACTCGTAACTACACCGCCGAGATCCATGGAGTCGATGGTGACCTCCGGACCAGGACGTTGCTGGGCGTTTAATGAGTTGAATGAGAGATAGCTGCCTGCCAGACATGCAGCAACAGTTGCAGCACCCATCCAGCGCTGGATTTTCTTTTTCACAACACTCCTTTAGGATTGAGACAAGGACGCCATTCTACACCGTTCGTGCTTTCGATTCCGTCGGCATCGATGTGGGTGAGCAGGCGCTGCCGGCACTCGAGACGAGACTGGAGTTCATGAAGAAATACGCCGCGTCGTCCGCAGCGCGAATGGCCAGACTCGAGATACTCCC
>QHXA01000616.1:566-1080 GCA_003222755.1 Acidobacteriota bacterium | reverse complement strand
ACGAAGGTGAAACCCCGTGCCTTGAGTTCTTTGCTCATGGCGTCAGATTCCGCGGTTCGCGCTGGTATTTCGGAAACCTCCTTGAAACAATTGATGCGCGGACGGCCATCCACGAAGCGCCAGACGAATACGTCGAACGAGCCAAATTCGTCCTGGACGTCCAGAAACCGCTGCGCGTTTGTAACGGCGGACTGGACCTTGAGCCGGTTGCGAATAATGCCGGGATTCTCGAGGAGCTTCGCGACACGCTTGTCCGAGTATCGCGCCACTTTGTTCGGATCAAAACCATCCAACGCCTTCCGATAATTCTCCCGCTTCAGGAGCACTGTTTGCCAACTCAGTCCGGCCTGAGCCGCATCCAGCACGAGAAACTCAAAATGCTTGCGATCGTCATGCAGCGGTGTGCCCCATTCCGTATCGTGGTATTCGATCATGAGCGGCAAGTCGCCCGGCCACGGACATCGAAGGGCGCTGTTCATGGTTCCCACCATAGTTACTCTAGCCTTTCAACAGT
>QHXA01000616.1:0-448 GCA_003222755.1 Acidobacteriota bacterium | reverse complement strand
TAACAATTCACGGTAACCGGATGGGCTTCATCTTGCGCGCAATCGTCCGGTCCGGATCAGCCGCTTCATAGTACTCATCTGAATTTGCTGACGGGCGTTGCTGCGGTATGCGCCATTCGAGCACGCGTCGTATGTCGAGCAGCTCCAGGCAAAATACGAAGCTGCAGCAGGATTTGAATCTGGATCGCAAAAACTTTCAGCGTATTGAAATTCCATAAGCGCGATATTTGGCGCGCTTACGCCTTCAAGCGATCTGGGTGCCCGTGATTGAGGCTCCGTGGAGGACAAAAATCTGAAGCCAGTAGGACTGATCCATTGCAATCAATTCACATCTTCTTCAGCCCTCTTTAGCCGGCGTTCGTGTTGGCAGGTTGAACGCGGGCTAAACCCACACGACGACATCCATTTGCGAACTGAACCGTGCGCGGATATGATCCTCGCCATTCAA
>QHXA01000622.1 GCA_003222755.1 Acidobacteriota bacterium | reverse complement strand
AACTTCTCAACCGAAATCGCAGAGGGTGGGGCCTGCATCTTCTCGAACAATGCCCTGGAAGCATTCAGGCGTTCACTATTGCTGCATGGGACGCTTTCAAAGTCTCTGGCGATGTCGTCGACTGTCGAAATTGGAATCTGTTGCTGTGCGGCTTGACTCACCTTGGACACTATCAGGACGCACACTATTACACCGAGCAGTAATTCGCGGAATTTACCCTTCATGATTTTCCAGACTTCCGAAATTTCATAACGGCCCGGATTATCGGCTTACGCCACGTGTTCGGCAAGCACCTGGTTCGTGCTTTTTTGGAGGAACAACTCATGTTCCTTTGGAGTCTGTAAGGGTGAATCGGAGAACACGAACGGAGCGGCCATGAAGCGAAAACGACGGAGGATATTGCCTAAAGCCGACATCAATGTGACCCCATTCATCGACATTCTGCTCGTCCTGCTCGTGATCTTCATGACCATCAGCCCTACTGCACGCACCGGCCTGAACGCCGCAATCCCCCAACCACCGCCACCCGGTCCGCAGACGCAGCCGCAAGAGAACGTCATCATTTTGAGCATGGATCGAAAGGGTGTCATCAAGATCAATCAAGACGAAGTGGAACCAACGCGTCTTGTTGAACGTCTTCAGGACATCTTCAAAAATCGGAGCGACCGTACAATGTTCGTTCAAGCGGACAATGAACTACTGTTCAGTAACGTGGTGCAGCTTATCGACGTTGCAAAAGGCGCTGGTGTGAATCGGCTTGGCCTCATGACGGAGCAGATTTCGGCGAAACCATCGACCAACAAGTGAAGCATTTCCATTGGTATACTCCAGTCGATGTTGCTGTCTCCAAACCTACGGCCGATCCGCCTTTCACGACGTTCAGAGCCCTTCGACTCACGTTATTTTCTTTACGAATTGAAGATTGGTGCGCCAAGCGAAGCTTGGCGCTTCTGGCAGGGTGAAAGTCCCTGCGGAGTAAGGCCTAACCAGCCACTCCTACCGAGTGTTGCAGCTGCGACTTAGGAGGTGAAAACCGAACAAGTCAGTTGAAGCGTACACAGGGAAACATGCAGGCCGCAGGAGAGACCGTACTCTCCAAAGCTTGATACAGCCTCGTCACAATTGTTGGAGCAGATGGCGACGCGTTCAATTTCGTCGGAAGCCAATACAGACGGACCGATTTGGTGAGGTTCGCGAGGGTCTGCCGGGGTCTACCTTAGAGCGTGGCATGCATGTAGAGAAGCGTCAGGAACTTGGGAGGCCCTGCGGATTCCCCGCCTGAAACGGGAATGTGAAACGAGACGCGGCATGGCATACGGCTATTGAGCCCACACCCGGAGAAATCCAGACCCAGGTAGGCCGGAGCCTAAACGGCGGTGACGCCATATTCAAACGCCAGGCAGAGTAGGCGAGCTTGACCACAAGAAGAGCCGCCGAAGATTCGCAGGGAGTCAGATCAGCTCATAGTACTCGGAGACGGTCGGGCCGATCACAAGGGGAAGGGGCTGACAGAAGTACGTAGCGTGCACAGGAAACATTGTCCGGCGAGGAAGGGCCGGAGAAGCAATGCCAACCTCACTGCAAGCCATAGCAACGAAGGCAAAAGAGAATAGGCAACATCGGTTTTTGAATCTCTACCGGCTGATCGACGAACAACATCTGAAAGAGAGTTGGTTGTTCATCCGACAAAACGCCGCCTATGGCGTGGATCGGATCAGCGCGAAGCAGTACGAAGAAAATCTGGAGGACAACATCCGGAATCTCGTCGAGAGGCTGAAGAGCAAGAGTTATCGGGCACGACTGGTTCGACGTCATTGGATACCGAAGTCGGATGGAAGAATGCGTCCACTAGGGATTCCCGTGGTGGAAGACAAGCTGTTGCAATTGGCGGTCGCGCGAATACTGGGAGCCATATACGAGCAGGATTTCCTGCCGTGCAGTTATGGGTATCGGCGGAAAAGGGGAGCACTGGATGCGGTCCATGAGCTGACAGTGAAGCTCCAATTCGAGCCGTACAACTTCATCGTAGAAGCGGACATCGAGGCATTTTTCGACCGACTCGATCAGGATCGTTTGATTGAGATGTTGAGCCTGAGGATCGCCGACAAGCAACTGCTGAGGCTGATCAAGAAATGGTTGAAGGCCGGAGTGCTGGAGACCGACGGCGAAGTAACACATCCTGTCACGGGGAGTCCGCAAGGCGGGGTGATTTCGCCAGTGCTAGCGAACGTGTATCTGCACTACGCACTGGATCTGTGGTTTCAGGACGTGGTGACGACACACTGTCGAGGCAAGGCGTGCTTGATCCGATACGCGGATGATTTCGTGTGCGGATTCGAGCGTGAGCAAGACGCTCAACGGTTTCATACGGCGCTGGGGCTTCGACTGGAAAAGTACGGACTTCAACTGGCCGCCGCAAAGACACGAATCATTCGATTCTGCCGGAACGACGAGCCAGGTACGGCGAGGTTTGACTTTCTGGGATTCGAATTCTACTGGGGGGACGATCGCAAGGGCGTACGACGTGTCCAGCGACGGACCTCCCGGAAGAAGCTTCGGAATTCGCTGGCCAATTTCACGCTATGGTGCAAGCGGAGTCGTTCGATGCCGCTACGGAAACTCTTTCCGCTGCTGAAGATGAAGTTGCGGGGGTACTACAACTACTACGGCGTGACCGGTAATTATGACGGCATCCGGGAGTTTTTCGACTGCAGCATGAAGATTCTGCGGAAATGGGTCAATCGGCGCAGTCAACGCGTCAGCTATTCCTGGCGCGGCTTCGCCGCTTTGCTTCGCCATTTCCAAGTACCGTGGCCACGCCTGCGCCCACGTCGCCGAACTCGACCGAGGGTTTGCCATGCTTGATGCCGGATACGGAAACGAGTGC
>QHXA01000621.1 GCA_003222755.1 Acidobacteriota bacterium | reverse complement strand
GGTACATAAAACATCCACCAATCCAGCTTTGTTGCCAACGCGGCGATGTCCTGGGTTGCCGATGGAATTCGGTTGGGGACAGTGGCCGCCAGCCGAACGTTCGATGGCACATCTGCGCTGCGCCTGAAAGCTTCCTGGAGCAAAAACACGAAATCCGGTTCGCCTTGCCCGGCCCTCCGCTCGTCTGTTTTCAACTCGTCAATTAATGCTTCGATCTTGCCGTTGCCGAGATGCACGTTCCAGTCGACGACGAGAATACGTCCATTTCTCGGCAGTCCCAACTGCGCCGGCGCACGAAACAGCGCCGGCCCGACGGTCGCACACCACTGGTCGAGCTTGGTCTTGTCACTATTCGTGAGTGCCGTGATCCACGACATGGCGTTTGAAGCCGCAAATGGACTGGTCGACTTCAACTGCCTGCATGTCGGCCGAGCGGCTTGGTCCGCTGGAGACGCTGCACTGTGAACCAGCAGGAAGAATAAAGACGCGAGGCAGATGCCTAAAATGTGCGGTGGTCGCACTGCATTTCTTAACATTGGCAGAGCGAACCATTTTACCTGTTTTTGGTAATTCGGGGTCAGACGTCTAAATCACCCAAATTCGCGTGGTGGAATTCGGCGATGGTCGGCGTTGAGAGCGCGAATTTGGGTGATTTAGACGTCTGACCCCGAATTTATTGAAATCGCTTCGGTAGTTTCTGCAATTGATCCGGAGTCAACAGTCCCTTAACTCCAGAAATGAAGCGCTGACTGACGTTGCGCACTCTCTCGCGGGTTTCTCTCAGGGCGAGTGTGGCATTGCCGACATCTGTGGGGTTCGGATTCGGCTGCTGCAAGAGCTGACGCAAGGCTTGTCCTTTCGGCTGCATTTCCTGTCGCAGCGACTCCATTTCCTTGCGCCGGTTCTCCTCGAGCGCGCGGATCCCATTCACCTGAGCATCGGTCAGGTTCAATGTTTGTTTGAGGCGTTCAAGTCTTCCACCTGCGAATGCACCTTGTCCTAACCCGTCGCGCAATCCCGGTCTGCCGCGGAAACCCTGAGCCAACGCCGCTGTCCCTGCGAGCAGGACCGCAATACTTGAAACAATAATTAATCGACGAAACATCTGTTTCGGCCTCCTTCTTATAAAATGCAGTTATATAGACTTTCGAATGCAATGAAGGTTTAAGACAGCAATGCTTGCGGAATATTACAAGGCCGCGACTGAGGGCGCGGCAATTACAGAGCTCGATTCTTTTGGCGTTCTAAAGCTGACCGGAAGCGACCGTGTCTCCTGGCTGCAGGGAATGATTACAAATGACGTGGAGAAGCTCGCTGCCGGCCGTGGCTGCTACGCTGCCCACCTCACGCCGCAAGGCAAAATCGTGGCACACATGCGCGTCTTGAAAGACAGTGATGCCCTGTGGCTTTCAGTTGAACGAGCGGCAATCCCCAAGCTTGCGAGTGCTTTCGACAAGCTTTTGATCATGGAAGACGTTCAAGTGGCGGACGTTTCCAACGATTACTCCATCTTAGGTCTTTTAGGTCCCCAGGCCGCTGCTGCGCTCGCGTCCTGGGTCGGACAGCCGGTAAATCTTGAGGATCTGTACTCGCATCGAAAAGTTGATGACTCCCGGATCGTGGCTTCACAGCTGGGATATGAGGTTTGGGTTCCGCGTGGAGAGGTGGACACTGTGCTTCGATTCTTTGCGGATCATGGAGTCACTGCCATCGACCATGGCACTTGGGACGTATTGCGTACCGAGGCTGGTATTCCGGTTTACGGTGTCGATATCGACGAAACCACGACAATGCCCGAATTGGGCGAGAGCGCAATCAGCTACGACAAAGGCTGCTATATCGGACAAGAAGTCGTCGCAAAGGTGAAATATATTGGCCACGTTAATCGGCGGTTTGTTGGGTTGCTAATATCCGGAAAGGAACTGCCGGAGATGAAAAGTCCGATCCGAAAGGGCGGCAGGGAAGTGGGATACATTACGACCGCCCTCTTTTCTCCGGGGCTGAACCAGCCGATCGCGTTAGGTTTCGTCAGCCGGTCGGCGTATGCGCCAGGAACGGAAGTGGAACTAGGAACAGGAACGGCGACGATCGTGGATTTGCCGTTCAGACAGTTAGCTGGTTGATCCATTCCGTGGCCTGAACTTCGAAACTTTCGACAGCTCCTGGAACAACTTTCTTTCTGTCTCTGTAAGTTCCTTCGGAAGGACAATTTTCAGCCGTACGAAATGATCGCCGCGTCCACCGCCGCGTATATTCAGACCTTGACCTCTGAGGCGCAACCGCTGGCCCGAACCAATTCCCGGCGGGACACGGATTTCAGCGTGTCCGTCGAGAGTAGGAACTTCCGCCGTAGCGCCCAGGGCGGCCTCCCACGGCGTGATTGGAACTTCGACTTCCGTATCATCGCCTTTCACCGTAAAGTGCGGATGCGGCTGTTGGCGCAAGCGCACATACAGATCACCACCATTGGGACCAGCGCCGGGAATGCGGATTCTGCTATCATCGCGCGCTCCGGGCGGGATCCTGATATCGATTGTTCTTTCCGCGTTGCCCATGCGCACAGTCAACTGGCGCATCGTGCCCCGATGCATATCTTCCAGCGGCAATGACAGTTCAGTTTCCGATTCAGCTGCGCGCGATCCTCGAGCGCCCGCCCTCGTGCGCCCGCCGGCATTCGCCGGGCCTCCGCCCATGCCACCAGTTCCACCAAAAAGCATTTCGAAGAAGTCACTGAAGGGGCTTCGCTGCTGGCCCCCGCGGCCAAACAGGTCTTCAATATTGATGGTGCCCTGAAAGCCTCCGCCTGGACCCCAACCCGGCGGCGGCGTGAATTCCGCGCCGTTCTTCCAATTCGCGCCAAGCTGGTCATATTTCTTCCGCTTTTCGCGGTCGCTGAGGACCTCGTAGGCTTCCTGAATTTCTTTGAACCGTTCTTCGGATTGCTTGTTGTTGGGATTCAGATCCGGATGGTATTTACGGGCAAGCTTCCGGTACGCCTTCTTAATTTCGTCGGCTTTAGCGGAGCGCGAGACGCCAAGTGTTTCGTAGTAATCGCGAAACTTTACGGGCATGTTTCTGAGTTTACTACAGAGTAACTTCGAGTCCTTCGCGGGCCACGACTACGTTCGGATGAAGCCTGCGGGCATCATTGAGAATTTTCTCGAGGTCCGCATCCTCGTGGTAGGGGTCATGGTGATAGAGCGCGATGCGTTTAACTCCGGCTGCCACGCCTGAGCGAATCGCCTGTTCCCAGCTGCTGTGGCCCCAACCGATATAGCCGGGCAGTTCCTCCGGTGTGTACTGGGAATCGACGATGAACAAGTCCGAGTCTTTCGCCAGCGTGACGATGTTTCTGTCGCTCCAATGAACACCGTGCTCAACGTCCGTGCAATAAGAAATGACCTTGCCGTTTTGCATGATGCGGTAGCCGACGCACCCCTGCGGGTGATTTAGAGGCAAAACGAGAATGCGTGTGTCGGCAACGGTGAACGTTCCTTCTACCAGATCGACGTACTCGCGCGAACACGGCAGCTTGGACATGTCGATGGGGAAATAAGGAGTGGCCATCATTCCAGCAAGTGCATCCATTACGAGATTGGCGTCGCGACGCCCGGCAAAATAGAAGGTGAAATGATTTCGCGGATTGTAGAGCGGCCGGAAAAACGGCACGCCCTGAATATGGTCCAAATGAAAGTGACTGAAAAAAATATGGGCACTGATCGGCCTATCCGCAAATTCTTCTTGCAACTCGTCCCCGAGGAGACGGATGCCCGTACCGCCGTCGAACACCAGAATCTGGTTCGTGTCGGTGCGGATTTCAATACATGAGGTGTTTCCGCCGTACCCCATGTTTTCCTTTTGTGGTGTGGGGGTAGAGCCGCGAACTCCCCAAAAGCGCACACGCATTTAGGCCCTCCTCCTCTTGGATCCGGCGGTCTATGACCACCGCTACAGCGAACCGGCAGTATAAGTATTTGCCAAATTAGACTTCAAGGAACTTAGGGATTTGGACCAAATTTCGGCAGCCTGTCTTCGTCACGACCACGACGTCTTCCAGACGGACTCCACCCAAGCCTTGATAGTAGAGACCCGGTTCGACGGTGACCACATTGCCGGCCCGCAACTTGTTTTTGCTCCGTTGACCGAAGGACGGTGCTTCATGGATGTCGAGCCCGAGCCCGTGTCCCGTTCCGTGAAAGAACCCCTGCATGCGTCCATTCATGGCGCCTGTTGGAAATCCTTCGCCGTTGAAATAATTCACGATCTCCCAATGGATGTCATATGCGCTCGCGCCATCTTTGATTCGGCGGAACCCGATGTCCTGTCCGTTAAGTACGCAATGATAGGCATGCTTTAGGCGCTCCGAAGCGCGGCCGCGAACGATTGTTCGAGTGATGTCGCCAAAATAGCCAGTCTTCTGCGAGCGCGGAAAAATGTCCATGATGATGGACGTATTCGCACGGATGGGGCCGCTGCCTGCATTGTGCGGGTCTACGCATTGATCGCCTGCTGCGGCAATGGTGTGGCTCGGGACGTAGCCCTGAGCCATGATGGCAGTGTTGATGATGCGCTTGAGGATCTCCGATGTGAGCCGCGCGCCGTCCAGGTACAAATAACCGTCCTTGCGAATCTCGGTGCGGCGCACGGCATCAATCCCGGCTTCCATTCCAATCTCTGCCGCACGAAGCGAATTGCTGATTGCGCGGATCTCTTCGTTGGTTTTCAATTCGCGGTCCGGCCAAAATGGATCGGGCTTTGGACGGACGCGGATTTTCATTTTTCGAAGTTGATCCGCCAGATGAACGGGAAATGTGGAAGGGACTTCCAGACTCTTGATGTGCAAATCGGCAAAGACCTCGACGAGGATTTGCGCCGTAGTCGGAAATGGGATGCCGCCGTTTTGCCATCGCTTCTGATAATGCGAATAAGCGAGCACCTTATCGACTGCCGCCTGGCTTTTCGCTCGATCGAGTTCCAGATCGTTCATCACCAGATACCGCTTGCCGCGCTTTTCGAGAAAGATGAATGGATCGGGCGCGAAGAACCGGGTCGCCCAGAGCATGTTCGCGTCGATTTCGCTTGCGCTGTAGATGAGCCGGGCGTCGGGCGGTGCGGATTTTGACATGCTATATTGATCAACAAATGTCGAAAACAGCGGGAATCATCGTTATCGGCAATGAAATTCTTTCCGGCAAAACGAAAGACGAAAACTCTCCGTACCTGATTCGCGAATTGCGGGACCTCGGGGTCAACGTTCGAAAGATTTCCATCATTCCCGATGAACTCCGCTTCATTGCCGACGAAGTGCGTACCTTTTCGACTTCCTACGATTATGTTTTTACCACAGGTGGCGTCGGCCCCACGCATGATGACTTGACCATGGAGGGCATCAGCCATGCGTTTGGCCGCAGGATGCACCGGCACCCGGAACTCGAGGCGAGCATCCGTCACTTCTACTCGCGCGAACTGATCGATGGCAATCTACGAATGGCGGATATTCCGGAAGGCGCTCGGCTCGTCGGCGGCAAAGGAATGTGGTTTCCTGTCGTCGCAGTCGAGAACGTTTATATCTTTCCCGGCGTACCGGAAATCCTGCAGAAGAAGTTTGAGCGCATCAAAGAGACGTTTCGCGAAGCGCCG
>QHXA01000620.1:5275-5653 GCA_003222755.1 Acidobacteriota bacterium | reverse complement strand
GCCATTGGTGCCCACCGGTGACTGGCCGGTATTCATCACCAATCCCCGCAACATCTGATCGAACAGCGGGGCGTCGCCGCCCGCGCGCGTGATGTTGAACGCCTCGAGAATTCCATTCTCGAAAATGTTCACATCGTTGAGCGGAAGTCCACCGAGAAGCTTCGTGCCCTTACTACCAATGTAACGGGCTTCCAAAGTAAAGTTCGAGGCGAGTGATCGCTGAATTTCCAAGTTCCAGTTTTGGATGTACGGCACCACGCGGTTCTCATCCGACGCACGCAGGGCTTGGGTCCGTTGCGTGAAGGGCTCTGCCGCGAGCGGTACAACGCTGGGTCCCGGCGGCGGCACTGGGATCGGAAGCGTCGTCAGATTGAAATA
>QHXA01000620.1:1885-5086 GCA_003222755.1 Acidobacteriota bacterium | reverse complement strand
AATCATCGTTGTACCATTGGGTGTTGGGATTCGGAGAGTTCTTGCCGGTAAACGCGAGTTGGGTCATGGAGCCGCCCTTCGCGTAGGGATTCCACAGCGCGCTTAAGTCGGTTCCCGAAATGCCAAACAATGCAGCGTTCCCTCCCACCGGGAATGCCATCAAACCGTTCGTTTCCCACGGCACGCCGTAATAGTCGTACCGCACGCCGAGGTTGAGTGTGAGATTCGAACGAATCTTCCAGTCGTCTTTGAAGAACGCGCTCCACTCGTTCTGGTGATTGTCCTTCGGCGTTTGCACCAAGCCCGTGAATTCCCTATCCGTTGGTTTTTGGATATAAAACGTGCGGCTGACGTTCGAGACAGAGCCGGCCAGATCGAGCAGGAGATTCTGCGCAGTGGTGATGCTACTGCCAATGAGACCGGGAAAAGCAGCGCTGTTGGCGATGCCTGTAACCGCTATGCTGCCGGCGCCAATCGTCACGGTGGGGAAAAGCAATTTGGGATCGTCACCAAAATTGTATCCTCGCGACGAGGTCAAGCGTCCCTCAAACCCCGTTTTGAAGGCGTGTTTGCCGCGCGTCCAGCTCAGCGAATCCGTAAACGAGTAGACGGGACTTGTTTGACCGCGAGTCTGACCAGCTTGAACAAAGTTGTCAGCGAACAGGATGTGCGTTGGGTAAAACAGCTCGCCGTTTTTAGTGGGAAGCTCTTTACGAGCCTCATCGCCGATGGCATCAGGCCTTTGGATGGCATTCCAGGTGAAATGCTTGTTTCTGCGGCTCCCGAAGCGGAACTCGTTCAACACAGTCGGACTGAGTGTGGAAACGAACGACACCGAATAAAAGCGTGGGTCGCGTTTGACCAAACCGTCAAAGCCATTAGGCCAATTCGCGATGCCGGTCTGTGTGGTCGCGGACCAGTCTCGTTCTTGTGTCCAAGTCGCAGTAAGTTTGTGATTGGAGCTGAAGTTGTGATCGATGCGGGCATTGTATTGGTTGCGATTGGTATCCGCACCATCTCCAACCGACGTGTCCTGGCCTTGTACACGGCGAACCCAGCGGTAACCAGCGGTATTCAGGCCGTCGCCTGTTGTAAAGTCATTCGCCGCCGGCATCCTGGCAAGTAGCCGCGGGACCCAACCGGAAGTGTCGAGTCCTGACCGTAACGGATCGCGGCCGAATACGCTCACCGATTGCAGGTCCCCTGTGGCGCCCTGAGGCTTCACAGGATTTCCGAACACGTCAACGGTTGCATTGTTCTGTAGGATGTTTGCGTTTTGCACACCGGGAAAATATCGGAAGATTCCTTGCCGCGCTGGAGCTGTCAGCACATTTCCGATGAAGATGCTTCGGGTCAGAAAACGTTGACCGTCATAAAGGAAAAAGAAAAATGTTTTGTTCTTGATAATGGGTCCACCGATGCGCGCTCCAAACTGGTTTCCATTTTTGTAATCCTTTCCTACGCCGCGAAAATTGTTGCCCCAGGAGTTCGCGCTCAGAGCGGAGTTGCGATTCGACAAGAACACGCTGCCGCGAAACTGGTTTGTGCCCGAGCGTGTGGCCATTTGAACCTGGCCCGAACCGCGCCCCATCTCTGCGTCCGCGGGTGCGACGATGATGCGGACTTCCTCGACCAGATCCGGGCTGACATATGTTGATGCCGATACACCCACATCGTAGCGGCCGTCACTGACCGGCACGCCGTCCCGCACGGTATTCACTGCGACGCTCCTGGCTCCGGCAAAACTGCCGCCTTGTGTCGCTGCCGTCGTTCCTACCAAGTCGAGCGCGTTGCGCGTCGAAAGCGGCAGATCGCGCAGCTTGTATTCGGGAAGTACTGTGCCGACTGAAGAGGACGTCGTCGCGATCAGGGTGTCCGCCGCCACGTTGACCTCGACCTGCTGTGATTGCGTCCCTACTTGCAATGTGAAGTTCAGTCGCACTTGCTGCGCAACCCCGAGGGTGACTTCGTTATAAACCTGCGTCTGAAAACCAGGCAGCTCCGCACTGACCTTATAGATGCCGGTCTGGAGCGAAGCGAATTGGTAGGCCCCCGTTTCGTTGCTGACGAGGGTTGTCACAATTCCCGTCTGAGTATTCGTCGCCGTAATCGATACACCGGGAATCAACGCGCCAGTCGCGTCCGATACCGTGCCGCCGAGCGTCGCGTTGGTTGTTTGTGCAATGGCATTTGCGAAAAACAGACAAAGCAGCAGCAATGCTGCCGCGGCGAGCTTCTTCATGATCTCCTCCCACACCAAACCCAATTTTTGCGCGCAGTGTATCACGCACAGCCGAGGCATGGTCGGAAATTGGCACGCCGGAGGCGTGCTTGGAAATTAGCCAGGGATGAGCGAGCGAAGCGAGCCATCCCTGGCATGGATTCCCAAAAGTTCCTCGCACCCCGGCCGGGGTGCGAGGACACCGTGAGATCGTCGACCGGTGGTTACGCTCGGCGCTCGCTAACCACCGGCTAATTTCCCAGCACGCCTCCGGCGTGCGCTGAGGCGACGTGTTCTCTCAACAGGTCGCGTCCAAAATCACCGTTGAAGTCACGCCAGACCGAGTGCACGTGATTCCCATCATTTTGGGTATTGTCGTGTTCGATGAGAAATGTCGGGCCCTGAATTCTGTAGTAGTGCTTCTTCCCGCGTTCGGTTTCCCCGGCCCATGCGAATGCGATCTTCTCGACACCGGCCTTTTGCACTTTCGCCCTTCGTTCGGCGGCAATATCGTCGGCCATCTTGGAGGTGTAGACTTCAACGATCTTCATCAGCAGATCGCGCTGTTGCGGCGTCATATCAGCGGCAGTAATGCCCACCGGCGAGAGCGGATTCACGTCCACCTTGTTCGTCGTGACAATATCGGTCAGCGCGACGTTTTGAATAATTGCTTTGGCTCGTTGCGAATCATTGAGCGCCATCAATAAGGAGCGTGCCGCGTCCTCCTGATCGCCGAGGATGCGCAAGCCTTTCTTCGGGCCTTCGCGAACTTCCGCGGGATTCGAACCAAAGAACGTCGGCGAACTCGCAATGAAATTGCCTTTGACGACCGTGAAGTGCAGCGAGACGTGGTGGCCCTCCACGCGCCAGCCCCACGTGTCCTTTGTGGAAGATGTGCCGAACACCGATACGTAGTATTTCAGCGGATCCCGCACCATCGACTCGGCGCTGCGACCCGCCTCCCTGTCGCGCCGCTCGAT
>QHXA01000620.1:1085-1855 GCA_003222755.1 Acidobacteriota bacterium | reverse complement strand
GCAGTCATGTAGCCGCGCTGGCTGAGCGCGCTTTTCAGCAGGTCGTGCACGAGCTTGCGCTGGTTCTCGTTCATGTCCCTCAGTAACAGGCCATTACGAGGGAACGCCTCCGTAGGAATGAAATTCCAATGAAGCCGTTCGTTGGATTCGAAGGGAAACACCGCCTTCTGCCGTTGATCCGGCGAAAGGCTGCTGACGAAAGCCGCGGCGGCTGAGGCCATCGTACTGGATGACCGTTGTGCAGAAATGACTGTACCCGCAATCAGCGCCAGAACACATCCACTCACGAGAAGTAAACGAGAAGAGCAACATTTAGTCATCTAGTCCTCCCAAGTTTCGAAATTGTAATACCAGGTGCGGCTATGAACCGCCAGATTTCCGCCGCGGCTTTGGTGTAGAAGCTGGTGAGGCAGTAAGGCACGCCGGAGGCGTGTCAGGAAATTAGCCGGGGGTTAAGCGAGCGGGAGCGAGCGCAACCTCCGGTTGTCTGAAACCAAAAGCAGCCGCACCCTGGAAAGGGTGCGAGGAGTCCTCGACACCCCTTCAGGGTGCGGATTCCTGAGTTGTCGACGTATTCCAGGGGCACGCAAAAAACGCGTACCCTGGCTAATTTCCTAGCACCGCTCCGCAGTGCGCTAGCAAAATGGAGAGCCACATCGGACAGCTCACATTCAACAAGCTCGCGTCCGTGATTCACTTACTTTCGGTGATAAATTCGTAGGCTGTCTGGCGGCCGGGATAGTACCACGCCTTCAAAGCGATGGGGCTTC
>QHXA01000620.1:404-1032 GCA_003222755.1 Acidobacteriota bacterium | reverse complement strand
TCGTTTCCGATTCATTCAGAATCTGTACGACCGGATTTACAGTGTTCAGTCTTTTGATGATGTAGCTGCCGGCAGGCAACACGACGTGACCGGGAATGGAAACGGGTCGGTTGATGCTGAAGAGCGTCTTCTGATCCCAGTCATCTGCCATCGCATTTGAATGAAACCCGAACAGCGTGACCAGACTGATTGCAAGGACCGAATAAGAAAGTTTTCGTTTCATTGGCTATTACCTCCTTCAATGTCTCACAACGTTTCGACACGTCTCGCAGGACAGCGGTAGACCGCGTTAACAACCTTTTACGCACGCTGATCAAACTTGTCGCGGTGGGTTTCAGCGGCCTATTGTGTCGCCCTCGAAGTATCATGCCGCTCGGACAGAGCCTTGATGTGTTCGAAAACTCGCATATGCACCTGGTGCAGAACGGCGTCGGACCATAGACGCCAGTATGCTGACGGCCACATTGAATTCCGATACCAGCTGATGCCCTCGAGTTGCGTGCTGCCGTCTCCATTTGCGGTCAACCGAAATTCAGCCGCTTCCGGAATGAAGTAACCGCGGAGGTGGCGCGGATGAATGTCGTATGGGCTCAGCTCGCGCATGCCATGGCCGAGCTGCCGAGTTGGT
>QHXA01000620.1:0-291 GCA_003222755.1 Acidobacteriota bacterium | reverse complement strand
CAACACGACGAGCCACAGGGGAAGGCCCGCAGACCTCAGTCTGCGTATTGTCATTGCGAGACCGACGCAAATGAACGGCAGCGCGATGGCGAGCATCGTTGCTAAAAATGTAGCGTCCGCTGATGGCAAAGAAATCGTACGAATGGCTTGGACGGGAGGAACCCAATAATTCAGAGGACTGAATCCGCGGCCAAAAAAATACGCCCCGATACTTCTATCGATGTTGTGTTTGATCGCGACTCCCGCGACACCGACGAGCGCGTATGTCCTGCGATCCACAGTTCCGTGCCA
>QHXA01000619.1:12972-13494 GCA_003222755.1 Acidobacteriota bacterium | reverse complement strand
CGACTGGAACTCCTTAACATTTGTGATTTGGACGTCGCTGCGCAACTAGGCTAGAAAGAGGGACCGGCATGCGCGACATAGGCAAACAGATCGCCTTGGTGGGAGCGTTCTCGATGGCGTTGCTGATGGCTTCCGGGGGCACGGCTGCGGGTGCGGATCTCCGGCTGGTCGAAGCGGTTCGAAACCAGGACCAACAGCAGGTTCGGACCCTGCTGAATCAACACGCCGACGTCAATGCCCGGTCGGGTGATGGCTCGACGGCGCTCCTCTGGGCCGCCCATTGGAACGCTCTCGAGACAGCCGACCTGCTGATTCGCGCCGGGGCAGACGCGAACGCGGCGAACGACTTTCGCATGACGCCGCTGTCCCAGGCATGCACCAACGGAAGCGCGGCGTTCGTCGATCTGCTCCTGAAGGCCGGGGCCAATCCAAATACGCCCGTCGCCACTGGCGTGCCCCCGCTCATGACCTGCGCCCGGAGCGGCAACGCGGACGCTGTCGAGATGTTGCTTGCTCGTGGCG
>QHXA01000619.1:12487-12955 GCA_003222755.1 Acidobacteriota bacterium | reverse complement strand
GCTTTGATGTGGGCCGCGGCGGAACATCATCCAGACGTGGTTCGAACGCTCATCGAGGCGAAGGCCGACCTCCAGGCCCGCACGAAAAGCGGATTTACCGCGCTGCACTTTGCCGCTCGCGAGGGCGACGTCGAGAGCGCCCGTCTGTTGTTGGCCGGGGGCGTGAGCATCAATGTCCGGTCGCAGCCGGATCCTTCTGAGAGTGGAGCGGACAAGGAACAAGGTCCCGGTGGAGCTGCCGCCGCGGGAGGAACTGGCCAGGCCCCGGGTAGAGGTCGCGCCGCTTCGGCGACTTTCTCTGAGGGCTCCACTCCGTTGCTCGTCGCCACCGTGAGAGGACAAGTGCGGCTTGCGCTCTTCCTTTTGGAGCAGGGCGCGGATCCCAATAACGGCGACGCCGGCTTAACGCCTCTCCATTGGGCTTCGGCCACCTGGGAAAACGGGACCGCAAATCCGGTGTACGGCTTC
>QHXA01000619.1:0-12421 GCA_003222755.1 Acidobacteriota bacterium | reverse complement strand
TCGCCGGCGGGTATACCGACGCGGTCGGAGCAACGCCCTTTCTGCTCGCCAGTTCAGTGGACGATGTTGAGATGATGCGCCTGCTGTTGGCTGCCGGGGCCGATCCCAAACTGGTTACGGCCACCAACACGACGGCGGTGATGGCGGCGGCAGCGCTCAATCATGGAGTTGGCGAAAGTCCCGTCACGGAGAAGCAGGCGATCGAGTCCGTTAGGTTTCTCCTGGACCTGGGCGTGGGGGCTGGCGGGGTCACCAGCTTTAATGAGAACGCCCTCTTCGGGCCGGCGTACCGGGGGTGGAATACTTTGCTCGAGTTGTTGATCGAGAAGGGGGCGGAGGTGAACGTTGTGAGCAAGGCGGGCGTTACGCCGTGGCTCGCCGCGTCGGGATTCGGCGACCGGTTGGGTGGAGTGCTTTACAACAAAGAGGGCGCCGACATACTCGCGAAACACGGAGCGGATCCGAAGCTCGGGCGGCCTTGTCAGGCCCAGAACAAGTGCCGGTGAGGAGGGCTTTTGCCCCAAAAATATGAGTTGTGAGTTGGTTTGCTGTCGAATGTTTAATGTAGTTGACCCATTGACCGAATGCCCGGCTTTCCAAAGAAGCCACTTTCATTGGGTTACATGACAATCACGATGCGAAAGATATTGATGGCGTGCGCTTGCATCGCGGGGGCGATAGGTTTTCTGGGTTTAAGGTCCGGCCAGATGAGTGCGCACCCGGCAGCCCCTCAGGCGGCTACCGCAACTCCTGTGCGTGAGTTTGTGACCACGTACTGCGTCACGTGTCACAACGATCGATTGAAGACCGGCGGCCTCACACTCGAGAAGGCTGACGCCGCCCAGGTTTTCAACTCGGCGGAGACGTGGGAAAAGGTCGTCTTGAAACTTCGAAGCCGGTCGATGCCGCCTGCCGGCAATCGGCGGCCCGACAGTGCCACGTATGACGCCGTGGCGGGTTGGCTGGAGACGGAACTCGATCGTTCGGCTGCGGCCCATTTGAATCCGGGCCGGACGGCGAATCTCCATCGGCTCAATCGAACTGAATATGCCAACGCGGTTCGCGACCTGACGGGGATTGAGGTCGACGCCCCGTCCATGCTGCCGCCGGACCAGCAAGCGCACGGCTTTGATACCAACGCCGATGCGCTCTTGTTGGCGCCGGCCCTTCTGGATCGTTATTTGAATGCAGCGGCCAAGATCGCGCGCCTCGCTATTGGCGATCCGACGATCCCGCCGGCCTTCGAGCGCTACACCGCTGTCAAGGGCGACTCCAACGAACAGACCTGGCTGTGGCAGACGGACCGGCTCTCCGAAGATTTTCCATTGGGCTCGCGGGGCGGGATTGCCGCGCGTCACTACTTCCCTGTCGATGGCGAGTACATCCTGAAGCTTCGGCTGCAGCGAACGTTTGCAGACGTGATCCGTGGCCTGAATGAACCGAACGAGATCGAGATTCGCGTTGATGGCGTACGAGTCGGCCACTTTACGCTCGGCGGCGGGGCGGAGTTGGCGGCCCAGGCGGTGGCGGACTATCGCGAAGTCAGGGCGGGAGCCCTGACCCGTGCCGATGACGCATTGCAGGTGCGTGTGCCGCTGAAGGCGGGACAGCGGACGGTCGCCGCCACCGTCCTCAAGTCTAACGATGTCGAGCCTGAGGGACTGGGACCGGCGCGCATTCCGATCTGGAGCCGCGAAGGAGACGTGCCAACCATGCCGGCTTTCATCTCGTCGCTGCTGATCGGAGGGCCGTACAATGCGGCGGTACCCAAGGACCCGAAGGATTCGCCCAGCCGGAACCGCATGTTCGTTTGCCAGCCCCAGCCCAGGACGACCAACGCGGAAGAGACCGCATGCGCGACGAAGATTCTGTCGACTTTGGCTCGGCGCGCGTATCGCCGGCCGGCGACCGATGAGGACGTCCAGGTGCTGGTCGGTTTCTATAAGACGGCCCGTGCGCGCGCGAACTTCGATGCAGGCATTCGCGCCGGGCTCGAGCGCGTTCTCGTCAGCCCCGATTTTCTGTTCCGGATTGAGGCGGATCCAGCCAACGTCGCTCCAAATGCGGTTTATCGCATCTCCGACGTCGAACTGGCCTCACGCTTGTCGTTCTTCCTGTGGAGCAGCATCCCGGACGACGAACTGCTCGACCTGGCGATCGCTGGGAAACTGCGAGATGCAAGTGTCCTGGATCAGCAGGTGCGGCGCATGCTCGCGGACCCGCGTGCGCCAACGTCTCTCGTGGAGAACTTTTTCGAGCAGTGGCTGGAGACTCGGAATGTCTGGCTGCTCACGCCGGATGCAAACCAGCATTTCCCATGGTTCGACGACAACCTGCGGATTGCGTTCGTGAAGGAGATGGATCTGTTCTTCGACGCTCAACTGAAAGAGGACCGGAGCATCGTGGATCTGCTGACGGCGAACTTCACGTTCGTTAACGAACAACTGGCCCGGCACTACGGAATCGCTGGTGTCTATGGAAGCCATTTCCGTCGCGTGATGCTCACCGATGAGAACCGCTGGGGGTTGCTGGGCAAAGCGGCCGTTCTGTCCGTCACCTCGTACACCACCCGCACCTCGCCGACAATCCGCGGAAAGTGGCTTCTCGAAAATATTCTCGGCGCGCCCGTGCCGCCTCCGCCTCCCAATGTGCCGGCTCTGGAGGCGAGCAACAAAGAGAACAAACCTTTGCCGGTGCGCGAGATGCTGGAGACGCACCGCAAGAATCCCGTGTGCGCTGGGTTTCAGCCTCGAGAACTTCGATGCCATTGGGCAATGGCGCACAAAGGATGCGGGCACGGCCATCGACCCGTCTGGCGTGCTGCTGGATGGAACGAAAGTCGAAGGGCCTGTGGCTCTGCGCCAGGCGTTGGTGGCGCAGAAGGAGCAGTTCGTGAGGACGGTGACAGCAAAGCTGGCCACGTATGCCCTTGGCCGGGAGATTGAATCGTTCGACGCGCCGGCAATCCGCGGGATCGTGCGAGCAGCCGCAACGGATAATTACCGCTGGTCGTCGACCATTTTGGCCATTGTGAAGAGCGCACCCTTTCAGATGAGGAGAGCCGGGTCATGATCGTCACCAAGAAAACCATTTCGCGCCGGGCCGTGCTTCGCGGGATCGGAACGGCAGTCGCCTTGCCCTTGTTGGACGCAATGGTGCCGGCGCTAACGGCCGCTCAAAACACGCCGGCGAAAGCAGTGCGCCGCTTCGGTGTCGTTTACCATCCAAACGGCGTTATCTACGATAAGTGGCTGCCAAAGGGAGTGGGCACAGAGTTCCAGTTCTCGCCGGTGCTCTCGCCGCTCGAGCCGTTCCGCGACAAACTCGTCGTCGTCACGGGACTCTACAGCGATCAGGCGGAAGCGCTTGGCGATGGCGGCGGAGACCACTCGCGCGCCTCAGGAACGTACTTGACGGGCGTGCACGTGAAGAGGTCGGACACAGTCGTTGAAAACGGGATCTCGATGGACCAGATCGCGGCGAAGGCGTTCGAACGCGAAACCCAGCTCTCATCGCTGCAGCTCACAGTGGACGATGCCAGCCTGGTGGGAGCCTGCGATGTGGGCTACAGCTGCGCGTACAGCAGCACGCTTTCGTGGCTCACGCCGACCCTGCCCCTGATGGCGGAAAACAACCCGCGCGTGGTTTTCGAGCGGCTGTTCGGCACGAGCGACAGCACCGATGGGCGTGTGCGTGCGTCGCGTCTGCAACAGGACCGGAGCATTCTCGATTCGATCACGGACCGCGTCAAGGCGCTGCAGCGGAAACTCGGTCCGGGCGACAACCGGAAAGTGAACGACTACCTTGCGTCACTTCGTGACGTCGAACGACGTATCCAGAAGGCTGAGGAACAAAGCGCCAAAGACGTGCCCGACGTGGGGCGGCCTGAGGGTATTCCCGATGGGTTCGAGGCGCACGTCGGACTTCTCTACGACCTGCAGTTGCTGGCCTTCCAGTCCGACCTGACACGGGTGACCACCTTCATGTATGGCCGCGAACAGAATGGGCGGCCCTACCCGCAGATCGGCGTTCCCGAGCCTCATCATCCACTGACGCATCACCAGAACCTTCCAGAGAAGATGGAGAAGTGCGCCAAGATCCAGACGTATCACATCGCGCTGTTCGCCAGTTACCTGGAGAAATTGCGATCGACGCCGGATGGCGACGGGTCGCTGCTCGATCACGTGATCCTTTTGTACGGAGGCGGTATCAGCCACAGCGATCGCCATACCCACGGTCCGCTGCCGACTCTGGTGGTGGGCGGAGGCGCGGGAACCATCAAGGGCGGCCGCCACCTTGTCTATCCCGACCACACGCCGCTGACAAACCTGCAGCTGACGCTGCTTGGCAGCCTCGGAGTCCCGACCGAGAAGCTCGGCGATAGCACCGGACAACTCAAGGAACTCTCCGGACTCTGACACTCGGAACACCGTTTCAATCAGGTATGTAGTCCGCGGGCTTTCAGCCCGCGTTCGGGCACGCACAAATGCAACATTCGGGCGCAATGAGCGCTGCGCAGACCTAGTGACCGAAGTCTGGACCAGGGAATTCCAACCGGGCACATTCAAAACGTCGTGGTTCTGCGCGAGGAATTCTGTCGTGAAATACTGCCCATCCGATTAGTTCCCCGAACGTTCCGCACGAACCCGTACGGGTCCGCGCATCAAAGGAACGCAGGTTGCACATTTCTTTGCAGGAGCAGTACATGAAATCCTCCAGACGGTTGTGGCTCCGGTGGGGGTGAGCCATAGCTGCTGCAACGGCCGCAGTCATGGGCAGCGGCGTTCAGCAGTTGCGGAAGCAGACGTTCGCTCCGCATGAACGCAACAAGAGTGATGCGCCCCCGCCGATCATTTGGGAACCACCTGCGCTGCCTGACGGCAACCTCAACTTCGAATCGGCTGAGGAACGGAATCTGCGGGTTGTCGTGGTCACCAAAGGGTTGCAGCAACCGTGGTCGGTCGCCTTCCTCCCAGACGGCGCGATGCTCGTGACGGAACGGTGCGGTCGTCTGCGAATCGTGCGCAACGGAACACTCGTTTCCTCTGCCGTTGCCGGAGTGCCACCAGTCCAAACCGGCGGACCGAGAGGACTTCAGGGGCTGATGGACGTCGCCCTGCACCCGCATTTCGACGAGAACAAATGGGTATATCTCGCTTACCACAAACCGGCGGGGGGTGACGCTGGCGAGACAGTCCTCGCCCGTGGGACATGGAACGGCACGGCACTCGTCGACGTGCACAATATCTTCGAATCGGGTGCCATGGACACCGAAGCGTCGCGCATAACGTTTGGGCGCGATGGCATGCTGTACATGAGCATCAGCGCTCCAGGATCGCCGACTGTGCCGGCAAGACCGTGCGGCTGCGCGACGACGGCAGCATTCCCGACGACAATCCCTTCGTCGGCCGCGCTGGGTTCAAGCCAGGGATCTTCACGAGCGGTCATCGGAACGGCCACGGGCTCGCCGTAAACCCGGAGACGGGTGATCTGTGGGAGACGGAGCAGGGACCCAATGGCGGCGACGAACTCAATGTGCTGCGCGCCGGGCGCAATTACGGATGGCCGCTCGTTAGCTACGGGCGCGACTATTGGGGCGCCCTCATCTCGGCGCACCCATTTCGACCGGGAATGGAGGACCCGACCATCGTGTGGCTGCCATCGATTGGGCTCACGGGCATGACGTTCTACACGGGAGAGCGCTTTCCTCACTGGAAACGGAACCTGTTCGTAGGCGGCCTGCGTGAAGGCGGCATTCCCGGAACCGGGCAGATTCAGCGGATTGTCTTCAACGAGCGCTGGGAGGAATTGCGGCGCGAGCCGATGCTGATGGAGCTCAAGCAGCGTATTCGCGACGTGCGCCAGGGCCCGGATGGCCTGCTCTACGTCCTGACCGCAGAAGAGGACGGCGCCCTGCTCAGGATCGAACCGCGCTAGACAATTCGTGAGATCTTCGACAGGGATTAGCTACGCGAGTGTTTAGGTTTGTAGAGAGATGAAACCGGTCGGAAGGACAGAAACTCCCCTGCTCAGTGACCTCAGTCGAGCAGGGGAATTTCTTGTATAAACTTCTACTCAGAACATGAGCTTCAGCGCGAACTGGATTTGCCGTGACGTCGTGGCGGTATTTGTAATGACCCCGCCCGAGGAGCTGTACTCGGCGCCCGCGAATACGACCTCATTCGGGAATGCGAAATTCGGGTGATTGAGAACATTGAACGCCTCGGCGCGGAACTGCAAATTCAGTCCCTCACTGATTCTTATCTTCTTCAAGAACGACGTGTCGACGTTGAACAGGCCCGGCCCACGGAGCGCCCCGCGCGATACGTTCCCGAACGTCCCTTGGACCGGCAGCACGAAGGCTCTCGGATCGAACCAATGATCCGGTGTCCCCAAAATCACCGGCCCCTTAAAATTCGGATTCCAGTTGGGTACGTCGGAATTACTGGCGTCGCCAGTCCCGGTAGTGTTGGAGCCGGCAAGCGGCGTGAAGGGGAACCCGCCCTCAACGCGGACACTCCCATTCCATTGCCAGCCGCCGATGAGCTTATCGACAACCCCGCTGGCGCCGCTTCCGAAGCGTTGTCCGCTCCCAAACGGCAACAGATAGCTGAAGTTTGTGTTGAACTGTTGGGCGACGCTGTAGGATGCGACCCCGCGGTTCAGCTGCCTGCGATAATACGGACTAGGGATATTCGATGGCTCGTTTCCAGCGGAAGGCGCCAGAATGGCCGAATTCAAATCCATCACTTTTCCCCAGGTATAATTCGCTTTATAAGCGAGCCCCCGGCTAATGCGCTTCACCAGGGAGACATTCAGAGCATGGTAGCTCGACGTCCCTTGATTGAACCATTGAGTGCCGCTACCCACGTAAGGGTTCGGGCGTGTCGCCGGCGGGTGGTATAACGTCCCTTGCGCCACCAAAACCCTTTGACTGACGGGGACAGGGTTGCCATTGGTGCCTGTCCCGCCGCTGATGCATCCCTGCGAATTCGCGCATAGCTGGGGCGGCGCGGCATTGGCATTCACAGAAAGCGGAGTGTGGTAGGCCTCATTCCCGATATAACCCACCGAAAGCATGAGGTCTCTCGCGATCCCGCGTTCCACCGTCAAGCTCCATTGTTGGCTTGTGGGTGTGAACATGACTGGATCGACACCGCCGGGACTAAAGATCGAGCAGGGTTGAGGTACCGACGGGCCGCACGTGGGCGGCAGTGGGACGTTCTTCGGAATCGGAATGAGAGAGAGCGTCGGACCCGTCAACTGCTCGCGCGCGTTAAACGGTGGATTGGCGTAGGTCCGGTTCGCAAGGCTATCCGCAAGATCGTTATGAATCCCGAAGCCAGCCCGCACCGCCCAGGTTCCCGTCCCGGTCGGATCCCACGCCAGGCCGACGCGCGGCTGCAACAACAATGTGGCGTGGTTCTCCGTCAGGCATGAATGGCCTATGCGCGGTTCCGTCGAGATCACAAAGTTTTTGTCAAATGTGTAGTTTGAACAGCGGCCCGCCACTTCATTCCACCCGTCCGTCATCTCGTGCCTCAACCCCAGACGCAGCGTGAGATTCGAACGGACCTTCATTTCATCCTGGAAATACCAGGCGCCTTCGGTCGTCCGGTAACCAAGCATGACAGGATTCCGGTTGAGGTTAAATGGATTGCTCGGGATATCCTGGAGAAATGTCAGCATGGTGCCATAGCTTGCGCCTCCTGCTGAAAACTGAGCTGACCCTGACTGGTTTTGGTGTATCCGCTGTATCCAAACGCCCGCGCTGTAAGAATGCTTGCCTTTAGTGAAGCGCAGGTCATCAGCGACGCTGTAGTATTCTCGGATACCGACAAGCGGGTTGGTGCCTGGCGCCGGCGTAACGGAGGCCGGGGCGACTGTGGTCGCGCCGCCTCCGATGACAAGCGATCCGGGATTACCCCCCTGAAGAAATATCAGGCTTGCCGGAACTGCCCCGCCAAGACCATTGGGAGCAGTGACCTGGCCTCCATACGGACGAACCCACCCCAAGGTCGCGGAATTGACGACACTGGGGGACAGAACATGCGTTTCCGTGAAGCCCACCGTTTGGCTGCGCAGTGGAACGAACTGCGTATAGTTCGAGTCCGCCTGCGGCGAATCCCTCTCTCCATCGCTGATGGTGTAGTTCGCGAAGAGAGAGTCTTTGGCGGAGACGACGTAGTCAAAACGGGTCAGCACAAAATTTTCGTAAATCTTCTGCACCGCACTGTTGTAGTTGTAGGCGGTTCCCGTAGGCAGACCGTCCACACTGAGTACCTCGGGACCATTGGGCGACGGCCAGAATGCGTTAGCAAATGGCAGCATGCCTTGCTTCAGATTGGGAACCGGGACGAAGGCTGCGCGGTCCGTACAGGCGCTCGGCGTATTCGGGAACGCGAGGTAACAAGGCAAAAGACCCTGGCGGGATTGCACATCAGGATAAATCCCGCGGCTGCTCTGTGCTAGCCGTTGGCGGAATCCTTCATAGTTCCCAAACACGAACATCTTGTCCTTCTTCAGGGGGCCTCCCAGCGCTCCTCCAAATTCTCCTCCAAATTGATTCCGTTTGAACGGACCCTTGGCGGCTTCGAAGAAGCTCTTGGCATCCAGAGCGCTGTTGCGCAGATACTCGAAGACATCGCCATGCCATTGGTTCGTTCCAGAAGAGGTCACAATGCTGACCTGCCCTCCGGCCCGTTTCCCGTACTCGGCGCCATAAGTGTGCTCGAGGACGTTGTATTCCCGCACGGCCTCTACCCCTAGCAACTGGGTGCTGGCCCCCTGGGGCGTAATGTACTGGCCGGTCGCGTTCCCCCCAACCCAGTCGACTCCGTTGATCATAAATCGATTGGTTTCCTGCCGATGGCCCGCCACGGAGAATGCGGGGAAACCGCCCCCTCCTCCCATGTTCGATGTATTGTTGATAACGCCGACATTGAGAACCAGAAGCTGATCGAAACTGCGCCCGTTCAGCGGCAGGTCCTTCACCTGCTGCTCAGTGATCAATCCTGAGGTCGAGCTCAGCGTCGTGTTCACGAGCGGAGCTTCCTCGGTCACCGTTACTAGCTCTGCGGCAGCTCCCACCTCCAGCGTCAGATCGATAACAGCTTGCTGGCCGACGACGAGATTGATCCCGCTGCGCACTGCCTGCTTGAAGCCCGGCATGTTTGTAGTGATTTCATAGGCTCCGACCGGGAGAAACTGAACATTGTAGCCGCCGCTCTCAGTGCTCACAGCCACGCGTGAGCCCCGTGTCGACATGTTTGGCAGTAATACTCACCCCCGGCACCAACGCTCCCGAGGTATCCCGCACTACACCCACGATCGTTGCCGTGGCACTTTGACCAGAGACCAGGCAACTTCCCAACACGATCAATCCAATAATCCTCACTCCCAATCTGAATGACGCGCGCATTCTATGTGTACCACCTGACATAATCCCCCCTTTTTAATCGGTGTTCGCAGACAGGATCTGATGCCGTAAATGCAGCCACGCCTCAAGGTCGTGCGGTGGTAGTGGTCATTGCCCACCGACTGGCGATGGCATCAAGAGCGTGAGGAAAAGAATTTCCCCTTCAAAATTGCGATGTCTGGATCGGAATAATATGAAGTAGCTAACGCTGGTTCTTCGAGATTGTCAAGAAGTCTGTCGGGTCTAGTGACGCTGGCCGATATCGAAGTGATAAATAACTCGTGCGATGATGCGGAACTCTTCGGCGTCGTGGTTCACGCCGATCGCACTCCCGACGCTGAATTCCCACACTCCTGGAAATCCCAAACGATTCCAGGCGTGACGTACTTCTGATCGTCCTGGCCGCCGTGATTCCATTTGTTCGTATTCCAGTTGTATTCCACAATGAATCGAAAGCGATCGTAAGGGACCAGAATGGTGGAATTCCATTCAACCTTGTGTGCGGCCGCGGCGGGCAACTGATTCGAAGGTGACTTGATGCGCTGAACGAAAACAGTCGAAGACTGCCAACAAATTCGTTGGAGGTAAAACAAAATGGCAGACACAGCAACGGTCCGTTACATGATTGATGATGTCGCCGCCGCCATCACCTTTTACACAAAGTACCTTGGTTTCACAGTTGAGTCCGAAGCTCTTCCGGCTTTCGCATCGGTTACCCGCGGTGCTCTGCGGCTACTGCTGAGTGGACCGGCAAGTTCAGGCCGACGTCCCATGCCAGATGGCCGTCAGCCCCTGCCGGGCGGCTGGAACCGCATTCAATTGCCAGTCGCCGATCTGTCCGCAGAGGTCAAGCGACTCGCCGCCGCGGGGCTCCATTTCCGCAACGACATTGTCAAAGGAGTCGGAGGCTCTCAGATAATTCTCGAGGACCCGTTCGGCAACCCGATAGAACTGTTCGAACCCGCTCATTGATACTGCAGGGCGTTGGAATGCGTTTAGCGAAGGACCAACGTTCCTTCACGCTAAGATCGGAACTGCGGCAAAATTCATATCTCAGCGTACCTAAGGCAGGCGAAAAGAAGAAAAATCAAATCTTCAACGGCGATGGATTCGAAAAGAATGTCGACGCCGTCACAAAGCTGGAGCAGGAACTCGGAATTTAGGATCTATCGCAGTTCACGCTGGCAGTCTAGGATTGGTGTTAGCGGTGGGTAAGATCTTCGATGACGAATCAGCAGAAGTCCACCGCGTTCAGGTTCCTGATCATGATCGGCGTGGCGAATCTGTTTGCCGATCTGACCTATGAAGGGGCTCGTAGCGTCACGGGACCGTTCATGNNNNAACTGTCAGCATCGTCTCCGGTTTTGGCGAATTTGTCGGCTACGCCTTGCGCGCGGTTGCTGGTTCTATTGCGGATCGAACTGGACGCTATTGGACGATCACGTTTGTCGGCTATGCGATCAATATGCTGGCTGTCCCGGCCTTGGCCTTGGCGGGAAACTGGCCGCTGGCAGCCGGTTTGATCGTCGGGGAACGAACGGGACGCGCGATCCGAAGACCCGTAGTGCAAGGCATGATTTCTCATGCCGGCGAACAGGTCGGCAGCGGCCGCGCTTTCGGTCTTAATGAATCACTCGACGCGGCCGGCGCAACAGTGGGTCCGCTCATCATGGCGCTCGTGCTCGCCGAGAGAGGCGACTACCGTTTTGGCTTCGCCGTCTTGTTAATCACCGCGCTCCTCTGCCTGGGTACGCTCATTGCCACGCAACGGACCTATCCGAACCCGCAAAAGTTTGAACCCAGTGCAGACGGTCAGCCAAGCGGCCTCCCACGGGCATACTGGCTATACGTTGCCGGAGGCGCGATGATTGGCTTCGGCTTTGTGGATTTCTCTCTTATCGCATTCCATTTTCAAAAAGGAGGAGGGATTCCGACCAACTGGATACCAGTTTCTTATGCGGTTGCGATGGGCGCTGGTGCTTTTGCGAATCTGCTGCTGGGACGCCTTTTCGACAAGATAGGATTCGCTGTTTTGATCGGAGTGTTCTTAGTTGCGTCGTTCTCTACACCCTTGGTCTTTTTCGGTGCATCATCACTGGCCTTTCTGGGGATGGTCTTGTGGGGAATAAATAAAGGAGCTCAGGACACACTGTTCAAGCCCGCCATCGCTGGCTTGATTCCGCCTCGGCGGCGCAGCACCGCATTCGGGATCTTCGACACAGGCTTTGGCATCGCCTGGCTGGTGGGGAGTATCTGCTTTGGACTACTCTACGAGAAATCGATTCAGGTCTTGGTCGTGATTTCTGTGTTGGGGCAACTCGTGTCGCTGCCTATCTTCTCTCTCGCGAAAAACGCCAGCCAACGTTCCCGCGATCACGGGTTGATTCAAACGTCGCGAAATGACAATACAATAGACCAAAGTCGATAGGAGCGTGCTCTCAAAAGCAAAATCGGACCGGCTCTTGGCCAGACGGTCGCCGCCGAGCAGAAGAGTGATGAATCGAAGACTCAATAAAATTGTGTTTGACATGAGCTGACGCCGCCATCTGATGGAGGAAGCAACTGGTTACCTGCACACGGAATTGGGTATCGTTTTACCGGCCGAGGATTACGTCAATCCCGGAAAGGATCAAATCCACTTTGATTTTGGGGAGGTGTCCGGCCCGCTCGATCAGTAGCGTGCGATCAATACTTATGATCTGAGAGACGTTGGCGACTGAATCCTTTGGCAAGCCACTGAGTCGGCTTTTCAAGACTACGTTGCCCGGCGCACTTGCCCATCTCAGGTTGCTGGTAACAGGAACGCAAACGACAGTAGCAATCTGGCTGCGGTTGATTGCGTCGCCTTGCACGATAACGACCGGGTGCTTGAAACCGGGGGCTGAACCGGCCGGCTTTCGCAAACCCGCCCACCAAATGTCGCCTTGAGCTATGCTTACCATTCCGCTCGCTTCAGAGCGCGGCGGGCGGCTTCTCGCACAAAAGGTTCTACCCGTTGGCCAA
>QHXA01000095.1:17796-19001 GCA_003222755.1 Acidobacteriota bacterium | reverse complement strand
GGTGCGTTTCGCATTTTTCGTTTCGGGCCGAATCCATACATCGAGGTCTTTCGTGGCGCGAACGGACCCATGCGCCGCCAGCGCATGCGCACCTACGATAAGGAACTCAACGGCGTGGGCGTTGAACTCGGCTAACAGATCTCTGAAGTCTTGGTTCACTGACGTCCGATGCGTGCCATTGAAGACAAAGACGGGTTAATTCCCAAACGGCGTCGATTCTTTCTTCCGGCGTCGCCGCCTGCCAGTCGCGATCTTGAAGTCCTTCATGATTGTTGCGAATCAGACGGCTGGATATCGGCCGATTGCGCCTTTTCATTGGATCCATTATACCCGCCGATACGCGAAGGATTTAAGACCAGAACTTGCGGGCATAATGCGTCAACCACGACTACATACTTGGCTGCCCAAGCTGCGCTAATGCACAGGAACGCGTTGCCTACGAACGCAACCATTGCGGTTTGCCCGCGCGCCGAGTTGGGTTAGCGCTTCAGGAGTGCTTGCCAGTTTTGCAGGACTGTATATGGCGCGGCCGAACTCTGGCCCACAGAAATGGCAAAGAGGAACCGCTGTCCGTCGGAAGTGACGTCCCAGAATAACAATTGGGAGATCGCCGGAGCGGGTGGAGTTTTGAATAGCAGCCGCGGTGTACCTGGCCGAAATACTGGTGTGGTGGAGATGTCGACGGACATCAGATCTCCGCTCGGAGATCGGTAGAAGATCTCTTTGCCGTCCCCGCGCCATCTCACGGCGTTTCCGCCATCCTTCGATATCTTCACGCCCTCTGACGGCTGGTTTCCGGAGGCGGAAGGATCGAAGGTTTGAACGTAGTTCTCGTCACTGCCCGACAGGTTAGAAACGTACGCGAAGAACCGGCCATCTGGAGAGAACCGGGCACCGCGCTCATTGAATTGCCCGTGCACTAGAGGTTGTGGGCTGCGATCCGCCGATCTCGGCGTTGCGCCGGCATTTAACGGGAGCATCCAGATGTCGTAGGGACTCCCCGCCGAATACAGCAGAAAACGCCCGTCGCGGGACCAACTGGATGGCCGGGCGGGCTGGTTTCCCGACTTGTACAGGAGTTCGCCGCTGCCGGTCAGGTCGTTGGATGCCTTCTGATAGATGCCCCAAACTCCAGTGCGTTGGGCCGCAAACGCGATGTGGCTGCCATCGGGAGACCAGACAGGGTTCAAGTGTGCGCCCGGATC
>QHXA01000095.1:17084-17545 GCA_003222755.1 Acidobacteriota bacterium | reverse complement strand
TCCTGTGGCCGAAGTGGACAAGCCAGTGGAAGGAACGCGCTCGGCGATCGGAGCGGCTTCGCCCGTCAGCTCCAACCGCTGGCTGTCCCATGGTTGCGCCATCAACGCGCTGCCGCGAACAAAGAGCACGTATCCATCTGCGGAACCAGCGCCAGCGCCGATGAAAGGCGAATATGCCGTTTTCGATGCATCGGGCAGTAGCTTCCTGGTTGCTTGCTGGTCCGGCTTGGCATTCAGCGAACCGAGGTAAATGCCGCCTGTTTCTGGAGGGGCGCCCTGCGCTCCGGTATACAGAAAATGATCACCGTCCGGCAGGAGAGTCGGAAACGAATGGCCGGATTCGCCGGGGGCCAATTTGGTGAGTGGCGAGACGGCGCCTCCGGCCGCGCTCACCTGGAACAAGCCGCTTCCGGAAAAATTCCCAAAAGAGGCGGTGGCAAAAACGATTCTGTTATCGCGTG
>QHXA01000095.1:5333-16934 GCA_003222755.1 Acidobacteriota bacterium | reverse complement strand
TCCGTTCCAGACAGAGGCCGCGGTTCGACCGAATCCATTGAACGGACCCAAAGCCGGGAGACGCCTGCCGCCGCTGCGATGAAGGCCAGCTTGCGGCCATCGGGCGAGATGGCAAAATTATCCGTATAGAAGGCGTTCGCCGGTTGGGCGATTTCGAACCGTGTGCTCTCGAGCGGTGCGAGTGGCTTTGGACGGAAATAGAGCAACCCCAGCAGGACTACAGCCGCAAGAAGTACGGCGGCGGCGAACCATCCACGCCGCGCGCTGCGATCACCGACAACAACGGGCACAGATCTATCGAGGATGCTTGGCCGATTGAGAAATATTCTCGTGTCGCCGATATGCTGCAGCCGCCGTTTCGTATCCTTGTTCAGAGCCGCTTCCAAGAGAATGCGGATGGAAGACGGAGTTCCAGTCGGCAGCGCATCCCACTTGGGCTCGCCTTCGAGGACTTTCGCAAGAATGTCGGTTGTCGTCTCTCCTGCAAAGATGCCGGCGATCTGGTGAGCATTCTTTGCTTCCGCCGGCAACGTCACTGATTTATATTGTCGCGCGTATGGGAGTTTATAAATGTAGGGCGGGGCTCATTTGGTCGCTGCTGTTTGCAATCATTATTACAGTGGTACCAAAATATTGGGAACTAAGGATCGAATCCATCCCTCCTTTGATACCGCCGCCGCCCGCAATTAACACTGTTCCGAAAACCGAAATCGTGGAAGACACCATCCAAAAGAACAGAACGCTGGTCGCCACGCTAGTCGATTATGAAGTGCCGGTGGCGATTGCGAACGAGATAGCTGATCTGATCAAGCCGGTTTTTGACGTCCGCAAGCTTCGGTTTGGAAATCCATTCCGGCTCGAAAAGGAAAGCGATGGCACGCTAAAGAAATTCGAGTACAAGATCGATGATGAAAGTGTATTGAAAATCCAAAAAGCCTCTGATGCCTACGAAGCCAAGGTCGAGAAGCTCGACCTCGAAACACGTGAATCGACGATCACTGCTGAAATTCACAGTTCGTTGTGGGAAGCATTAGGGGATCTCCCCAAGCGGGAATACCTTGCGACGGAACTCGCACAGATTTTTCAGTGGCAAGTCGACTTCAGCACCGAAATCCAGCCCGGCGATCAGATACGTCTGATGGTCGAAGAAGCCGTACATGACGGCAATTTTGTAAAGTACGGCAAGATTCATGCCGCAGAACTGGTCAATGCGGGCCGGCGGTATCGCGGTTTCTTATTTAAGGATTCCTACTACGACGAGAAAGGCGTTTCGCTGAAGGGCGCCATGCTCGCTTCTCCTCTGAAGTTCACGCCACGCGTCAGTTCCGGCTTTACCTCGCGACGCATGCATCCGATCCTGGGAACTGAGCGCGCGCACCTCGCCACGGATTACGCGGCGCCCGCAGGCAGTCCGGTGGTTGCAGTCGCGAATGGTGTTGTCACATTTGCGGGTTGGGATGGCGGCTACGGAAACCTCGTACGCATCAGACATTCGAGCGGACTGACCAGCGGGTACGCGCATTTATCGCACGTTACACCTGGTATTCGCGCCGGGCGCGCCATCAAACAAAGCGAATTGATCGGCCTGGTCGGCCAGACAGGGCTCGCAACCGGTCCGCATCTTCACTTTATGATGACCAAGAACGGAACGCCTATCAATCCAGTTCCCGCACTCAAGAAAGGCGCGCCGGCGCCGCCAATCGAGGGGCGCATAAAAGCCGAATTTGCAGACGTGGTCGCCCCAATGCAGGCCAAACTCGACGAAATCGACGCTAGCTCCCCAGCGCTGACAGTTGCTCATCGTTAGAATTAATACCGCCTTCGTAAGCTTCATGCTCCGGATAGGAGCAAGCATGAGTCCTCTGTAGGGGCGGTCTATAGACCACCGCCCCTACAGTCAGGAAACGGGTTTGCCGAGATCGACGAAGATGGGAATGTCTGACTGCACGTCTACCGCCTTCGACCAAACTATGTCTTGGCCATTTACTGTGGCTTGGACGAGCAGTTGATACGTACCGAATGGAATGACGGTGAATTCGAATTGGCCGGCCGGCGAAGACTCCTTCATCAATTTCGATGCACCATCGCCAAGGTCGCGCCGCATGTTGGATGTGACATACCGGAGCGCCTCGATCTGAGCCAGCCGATCAAACTCCATGAAACGTTGTTTGTTGGTGACGAATTCGGGCTTGAAGATTTCCCAATAGTTATCCAGCCGCGTCTGAACCTGCTTGTTCCAGAGCTCCGTGTATTTGGGTGGGAGAAGGACAACCCGAGCGGAACCTAGCGCCTTCGTACTATCGGGCAACTTCACAATCCCGACTATGGTGCCGGTATGCGTTGCTTGAGTGAACGCTAAAACGATGGATAAAGCGACCGCGAACACGCGCTAATGGTATACTCAAATTTCCTTTTTGCTTCATAAATTCCTGCCACGAGGTTCCTGTCATAGCGTGACAAAAACATCAAATCGTTTGTCATATCTGGACTGGTTACGCGGGCTCAGCGTTCTGATCATGCTTCAAGGACATGTGATGGATGCTTGGGTACGTCCGCAGGACCGGTCCGGTGAGTGGTTTTGGCTAAGCCAGTTTCTCGGTGGTCTTCCCGCTCCAATCTTTCTCTTTCTCGTTGGAGTTTCTCTCGCGCTCATTCTCGATCGCATGCGAGCGAGGGGAGCATCTTCACGTGAACTCGCGATCAAGGTCGTTCGGCGCGGCAGTTGGATTTTGTTTCTGGCTTATGTGTTCAGGCTCGAACAGTTTTTGATCTGGTACCCGGCCTCGCAGTGGGGTGACATCTTCAAAGTAGACACGCTGAATTGCATCGCGATTTGCACGCTGATCATCGGACTGCTTTCCGTCGTGTTCAACTCGCGTCGGACGAATATCGCGGCTATGGGCGTGGCAACCGGTGCCTTTGTGTTCATTACTCCTTGGATTTATTCCTTCAAAGGCCTGCCCGCATTCGTACTTTCTTACGTGAATGGGAATGAGCACCCGTGGTACTTCAGTGTTTTCCCGTGGGCGGCGTTCACGCTCGCCGGTATCACGTTCGGATACGTGCTGCTGGAAGCGAAGCAGCGAATTGGCGAACCGGAATTTTTCAAGCGAGTGGCTGTTGTTGGCGTTACGGCATACGCTTTGGGCGCCGCGATGAGCCTCACTCGCATTTTCGAATACGGCTTCTTCGATTATTCGCTCACGAGTCCTCACTACTTTTTGGTACGACTGGGTTGGATTTTGCTGATCCTATACGGCGCCTACCTCTGGTCCGCCCGTAACTCAGCCGCGCGATGGAGTCCTTTAATCGCATTGGGACAGGCATCGTTGGTCGTGTATTGGGCGCATATCGAAATCGTCTACGGTAGGCTGTTTCACGGTTTCGGGCAATCGCTGGAACTCTCGGCCGCCGCGATGCAGTTGATTTGGTTGGTGCCGTTAATGCTGGTCATGGCGTCGACACAGCAGCTTCGCGTCGTGTGGTTGGAAGCGCGGGGTTAAATAATCGGAAGAAGGGTTGAGGCAAGTATGTAGTCGCGGGCGTTAGCCCGCGTTCAGTTGCGCCTCAAACGCCGCGACGTCAGTCACCGGCTGTTTGCAGGTGAAGTTCTCGCAAAGATAAGCAGTAGGCTGGCCATTGACCATCGGGCGATCGCGTAGCAGCGCGATCCGCTCATCCGAACCCGCCGCAATTACGGACCGTGGCATGTAGTGATTCCGCAGTGTTGAGAGAAACTGTTGCGGAGAACCGATCAGAGCGATTTCCTTCGAAGGACCAATGTAAAAATCAAGCGCGGCCAGCATTCGGCCAAAGCCTGATGCGTACTGTTTCAGCAAGCCAGCGGCGGTGAGAAAAATTTCTTCCGCCGTTTGCCGGTAATCCTGCCGGTCCAAAACGCCAGCCATCCGCAGCAGAACGTCTGCAGCCACGGAGTTGCCGGACGGCGTAGCGTTGTCGAAGAAGTCTTTCGTGCGTGTCAGCAGCGATTCATGGTCCTTTCCCGTGAAGTAAAACCCTCCGTCGGGATCCCAAAACTGCTCCACCATGCGATCGCCGACGCGAACGGCCGCATCGAGCCATTTGTAATCGAATGTCAGTTCATACAACGCAAAGAGTCCGTCGATGAGATTCGCGTAATCATCGAGGTAACCGTTGAATCGAGCTCGGCCGTCCTTGTAGCTGTGCAAGAGACGATTGCCGTCCCACATCGTATTCATGATGAAATCCGCATTCGTTTCGGCGACAGCACGGTACTCATCGCGGCCCAGATAAGCGGCGGCTTCAGCGAACGCGCGAAGCATGAGCCCGTTCCAATCGGTCAGCACTTTTTCATCGCGGCCGGGCTTCACTCGCTTTTCGCGGGCATCGTATAGCTTCTTTTTCGCGTCCTGAACTTTCGTTTGCAGGTTCTCATCGATTTCATGCGTTACGTGCAGGATATTCGTTTCTTCCCAGTTGCCATGTGCCGTCACATCGAAGTAATTGGCGAGCAGATCCGCGTCGTTCCCCAGGACATTCCGAAATTCGTCGAGGGTGCAAACGTAGAACTTACCTTCCACACCTTCGCTATCGGCATCTTGCGTCGAGTAAAACGCGCCATTGGGGGCGCGCATTTCGCGAACGATGAAGTCTAGTGTTTCTTCTGCGATCCGTTTGTAAAGGCGATCGCCCGTGGCGCGGAATGCGTCGATGTACACGCGCGCGAGCAGGGCATTGTCATAGAGCATTTTTTCAAAATGCGGAACGAGCCAGTGATCGTCAGTCGAGTAGCGATGAAAGCCGCCGCCGACCTGATCGTATATGCCGCCGTAGGCCATCTTGTCGAGTGTAAGTGTAGCCATGTGCAAGGCATGCTCATCTCCGGTCCGGTGATGGTAACGGAGCAGAAAATCGACGCTCATGCTAGGCGGAAACTTCGGCGCGCCTCCAAAACCGCCTTCACGCGGATCGAAGCGGCTGCCCATTGCGCGATATGCAAGATCTAAAAGCGACGAATCGATCGTCTCGCGTTGATTTTTCCGGAATGTCTGGCGGGTGAGATGTTCGCGGAAACCTTTCGCGTTCTCGACAAGTTCCGCCCGCCGCGTTCGATATGCTTCCGCAATCGTTTCCAAAACGCGCCGAAAGCCGGGCCGGCCGTAGCGGTCGTCCGGTGGGAAGTATGTGCCGCCAAAGATCGGTTCACCTGTTGGGAGGAGAAACACAGTCATCGGCCATCCACCGCTGCCGGTCATCATTTGAACGGCTGCCATGTAGATCTGATCGAGATCCGGGCGCTCTTCGCGGTCGACTTTGATATTGACGAAATAGCGGTTCATGATCTCCGCGATGGATCGGTCTTCAAAGGACTCATGTTCCATCACGTGACACCAGTGGCATGCCGAATACCCAATGCTGAGAAGAATCGGCTTGTCTTCTTTTGCCGCGCGATCGAGTGCTTCCGGCCCCCAGGCGTACCAATCGACGGGATTGTCCGCGTGCTGAAGAAGATACGGACTAGTTTCGTTGATGAGTTGATTCGGCATACGACACCAGCGCCTCCGTAAGAGATTCGGAAGTAATCGACCAGTGCGAAGCGTGCCATACCACGCGCCCGTCCTTTATGAGGAGCGCTTGCGGCGATTCATGCCGCAGACCGAATCGCTCCGCGATTGCGTTCGATAATCTGCGGTTTTCGATGACCAGGACGGCGCCGCAAACCAGGCCGCGAGCGCCTTCAGCGAAGTCCGTAAACTCCTCGTAGGCTTGCGCGCTGATCGGACACTGCGTGCTATGCTTGAAAATCAGAACGGGATCGGTTTTTGATCTATCTACGAGATCTTCGAGATCATGATCCTGTCGTAAATCGACGATCATAAATTCAGGTTAACATGCCCAGCAGGGAAATCACTGACGATCTCGAATTACTGCTGCGCGTCATGCCACCTCATATTCGCGACGCGTTGCATCGGCAAGCGGATTTGAAGAACCTGATCGAAGTCGTCATGGATCTCGGCCGTCCACCGGAAGGACGTTTCCCAAGCCGAGCCATCAACCTCAGCGACTTAACCATCACGCGCGAAGACATCGACTATGTGATTCACCGCGTCGGCGCATTTACCCTGGATAACCGCGCCGGCATTGAGCGAACGCTGCATCGAATTTCGGGCATCCGCAACCGCCGCGACGGCGTTGTTGGGCTCACGTGCCGCGTCGGCCGAGCGGTGTTTGGCACAGTCGATATTCTTCGTGACGTCATCGAATCGGGAAAGAGTTTGCTGTTGCTCGGCCGTCCTGGCGTTGGAAAGACGACGCTCCTGCGCGAGAGCGCCCGAGTGCTGTCCACCGAGTTGATTAAGCGGGTGATTATTGTGGACACATCGAATGAAATTGGCGGCGATGGCGATATCGCACACCCGGGCATCGGCGCGAGCCGAAGAATGCAGGTGCCACGGCCGGATCTGCAACACGCCGTCATGATCGAGGCTGTTGAGAATCACATGCCCGAAGTGATCGTTATCGACGAGATCGGGACGGAGGCTGAAGCACAAGCCGCGCGAACCATCGCCGAACGCGGTGTGCAGCTCATTGCGACCGCCCACGGCAACACGCTCGATAATCTCTTAATGAACCCAACGCTCTCGGATCTGCTCGGCGGCATTCAAGCGGTTACGCTGAGCGATGAAGAAGCCCGGCGCCGCGGAACTCAGAAGACGGTGCTCGAAAGAAAAGCTCCACCGACATTCGATACCTTGGTGGAGATTCGGAATCGCGAGGAACTCGCCGTATATCACGATACCGCATCCGTTGTTGATGCGTTCCTGAGAGGCCGCTCGACGCGGCCTGAGGTTCGCGTTCGCAAAGATGGCGGCTACCAGGTTCTGGAAAAAACTCCGCCCGTCGTTACCGAAGAAGCGCCGCCAAAGCGCGTCAAAAAAGAACGCGAGGAACCTCGCGCTGCGACGGCGACCGGACGAAAGACGCTGCGGATCTACCCGTATGGAGTTAGCAAAGATCGGCTCATGCGAGCCATCAACGATCTTCAGGTTTCGGCCACGATCGCGAAGACCCCAAAGGATGCCGACATGGTGTTGACACTCAAAGCGCACGAGAAGCGGCAGCCCCGGACGGTGAAGGACCTGGAAGAGCAAGGTCTTGAAGTTGCGATCATTCGGAGCAACACCGTGAGCCAGATGAAGGCGTTCCTCATGGGCGCATTTGGCCTGGAAGACCAGAAGAATGAAGAAGAAACCGCCATCAACGAGGTGACCGAAGCTGTTGACAAGTTGATGGCTTTCGGCAAACCGATCGAACTGTCTCCGCAATCGGCGCACATTCGCAGGCTTCAGCACCAAATGATTGAGCAGCACGGGCTCGGATCCGAAAGCCGTGGGGAAGTGCCGTGGCGACGGGTGATCGTGTTACCCACGCGGGGATAACAGAAAAATGAAAAATTCGAAATTGGACAAATCCTGCATCTCAAATCCGAAATCCGAAATTGCAAATCGGATTGTCTGAGGCGTCCAATTTGCGATTTCGGATTTCGGATTTGAGATGCAGGATTCGTCCAATTTCGAATTTTCCGCTCATCGCGCGCAGGTCTGAGCCCTCCCGCCATCAATCGAGTACGTCACACCCGTAATCCAGCCGGCTCGTGAAGACGCGAGAAACAAGATCAAATCCGCAATTTCCTCCGGCTCGCCAATTCGGCCGATGGGGTGCGTGGTTTTGCTGCGTTCCACGAAAGCGGCATAGGCGTCTTCACTCATTCCCGAGTTTCGATGAAGATTCGTTCTCACGACTCCTGGATTGACCCCGTTCACACGCACACCCTTCGACGCAAGCTCCAGGGCGGCGCATCTGGTGAGCTGATCGACGGCGGCCTTGCTGACGCAGTAAGCGAACACGTTCGGAAATGCGCGAAGTCCAGTTACACTGGAAACATTCACAATATTCCCTTTTCGTTCGGTAATCGATGGTAAGGCGAGTTGTATCAGCTGAAACACGGAACGGACGTTGATGTTCATCATCACGTCGTACTCAGCAAGCGTGGTGTTTTCGACCGTTCCGCTGGCGATAATTCCTGCTGCGTTCACCAGAACATCCACACCGCCGAAATCGTTCAGAACGTTTTCAACAAGGACCGCGGTCTCCCGCTCGTTCAGAAGATCTACGGCGTAGGTTTTGATGTTCGGTGTTGCAATCTTGGAGAGGACGTCTTTCTTTCGTCCGACTGCCGCGACTTTTCCGCCTTGCTCGGCGAACTTGCGTGCTGTCGCCATGCCAATTCCGCTCGTCGCTCCGGTAACAATTGCGACTCTACCTTCAAATTCCATCGTCATTTCTCCTTGTACATTAAATCGACGGCCCATAAGCCTGTTTCTCGAATTTCGATTGGCGCCAAAACGAATCGTCCATCTGGCAGGACATCGAACTGCTGCCAGGCCAGACGGTCCCCCGGTGGTTTCAGAAAGAATGCAGGCGGTTGGCTGGACTTGGACCAAACGCCCGGGTTCGGCTCGAACGAGTCTCGTGCGAGTTCCCGCAGGTTTTTGCCTTGTGTGTCCATGGTCCACATCGCTTGCCTGTTCCAAAACAGAATCGATTTCGCATCCGGCGAATATCGCGGTGCAAAACCGCCGTCGTTGACCCGGAGCCGTTTGCCGCCGGATGCAGGTATCGTCCATATCGAGATCGCACCGCCGCGCGCTGAAGAAAATGCGATGGATTGGCCGTCGGGAGACCAGTCTGGCGCGATATCGATTTCGTCGGCATCCGTCACGCGTTCGGCGCTGCCGTTGCGAAGGTCCAATTTCCAAATATCGTCGTTGCCGCCGAGATCCGTGTGCGTGTACACAATCTGAAACCCGCTTGGGGAAAACCGTGGTTCTCGCCCCAGAGTCCGGAAGATGGGCTTCTCGCCTTTTGTGCCTGCAGTCCAGATTTCAAACTTGTTTTCGGCGGCGATCGTGTATGCCACGCGTGTTCCATCCGAAGAAGCAGCGGGCTGGAACTCGAGCTTTTCGGAATCCGCCAGGACCGTACCGTCCGAGAGCACAACGTTGGAATCAATAAAATGCCTGGGCAACACAATGCGGTCGGTGGACACTGCCATTCCGATGCGTGCAAGCGGGACCGTCACAAGCGGCTGCGTGAGCGGATTGACCGTTGATTTTTCGAAATCCACATACCAAATCGAATAAGCTCCGGCTCGGTTCGTCAGATATGCGAGGTCGTGCCCATTATTAACCCAGCCAACATCGAGCGGATTCTCGGCCAAGCGGTCCGCGACGAGTGACCGCTCCATAGCGTTCACAACATCGACCACCCAAACTTCGCCTCGAATTCCCAGTTGGGTCTTGATAAAGGCGATCTGCAGCGCATCTGGCGAGAATCGTGGCGCTCGGATATCGACGTCCGGAATCACATCGGCGTCGACGAGTTTTTTCTCATCGTGACCGCTCGGATTTGCAATCCACAGAGCCCGATCTCGAACAAACGCGGTGCGGCTTGTTTGCGACCAGGACAGCCATGTCGCGTTGGAACGGAACAGCTGTTCGGCTCCACTGTCTGGGTCAATCGCGAAGGTATTCGCGCCCCGCGTGAATGTGATGCGTTTGCCGTCCGGCGTCCAATTCGGGAACGATTCGGCTTCTGTGGTTCGTGTGATCTGACGCCGGTCTGCCGTGGACAGATTCAACACCCACAAATCGCCCGCTGCGACGACCGCGAGACGGTTCCCCTCCGGCGCTGCCGCGACCTCGGTCTCAGTCCCGTCAATATCCGCCAGTCGGGTCAGGCGCGGCACATCCAGCGTCCGATGATCCGATCGAGCGGCGGTGAACAAGTACCACACCGCCGCTAGAAGCGTGGCCGCAATCACGAACGGAATGACCGGTAAACGCATGCGAAAGCTCTTGAGGCTGCGCGCTGACGCGCTTGCGCTTCGCGGCATGTTACTTCAATTTTTTTAATTTGCTGCTGGCGAATCACAAAGTTTCGCCTATAATACGCGTCGGGCTCTCCGAGAAACCGCCAATTCAGGCGCTCAGACCGACCTATCTTTATCCGTTTTGCAAGCAAGCAGTTATAAGTCATACGTTTGCTGAACTGGCAACGCCGAAGTCTGACGAAAGGGACCCGCAACTTAAAAAGGAGGTTAAATATGGCAGTTAGTGCGAAGCCGGCAAAGGGAGAACTGGTCCTCAGCCATCCGACCATGTGTCTTCATTGCCACCTCATCGTGGAAATGTTCCACGAGCGCGGCGCTGACCCAGTCAAAGGAGCTTGGCTCTGTCCACGTTGCGGCCATAAGTACTTGTTCTCCCACTGGAAGATCAAGAAACAGGTCCGTGGAAAGACTGAAGCCGCGTAGGTCGGCAAGAATAAAGATGGGGTGAGTGGCCTCGGATGAGAATTGACAATTGGGAATTGAGCATTGGTCAGATCCAATCTGATCAATGACTCAATTCTCAATTCCCCAATTCTCATCGGATGCCGTCTCACCCCATTTTCCGTTGATATGTCCCCCAAGCTTCCCCGCTCCTTCTATTCCCGACCCTCCCTGGACGTCGCTTCAGATCTCTTAGGCAAAGTTCTCGTGCGGCGATTAAACCGGCGCAATCTTACGGGCAAGATCGTCGAGACCGAAGCCTACGTGGGACCGCACGATCTGGCCTGCCATGCATCGAAGGGGCACACGCCTCGCACGTCCGTCATGTTTGGGCCACCGGGGCATACGTATGTATACATGATTTATGGATTCCATTTTTGTTTGAACGTTGTGACGGAGCCTGTCGGTTACCCGGCGGCGGTGCTCATTCGCGCTGTGGAGCCTCTGGAAAATCTGGATTTGATGCGGAAACTCCGCAATAATCCAGAACGAGAGACGAACATCGCCAGTGGTCCCGGTAAGTTGTGCATGGCGATGTCCATCGATAGGCAACTGAACGGCGCAGATCTACTCGGCACCACGATTTGGATCGAAGATAGGAACCTCGATCCGGGGCCGATCCGCACGAGTCCTCGCGTCGGAGTGGATTACGCCGGAGAATACAAAGACAAACCTTGGCGATTCTTTGTCGACGGCAGCCCGCACGTGTCCCGCGTGCGATTCAAATAAATTGATCCTTCAGTGCCGGATGTGGAGGTCCAATGATTCGAATCTTTGCCATAGCTGTTCTTTTTCTGTCCAGCGTTCCAGCCTATTCAATGCCCCAGTTCCTGCAGCTGTATCGGAGCGATCCGTTTCGTAATCCGAGTGTCGATGGGTGCCAGACGTGTCACATGAGCCCGCAGGGCGGCGATCCTCGAAATGCATTCGGCCAGGCCTTCGAGGCCGCCGGCGAGCAAATCACGCCCATGTTGCGCGCGCAATTTCCGGATCGATTTGTATATCCCACTTCGCGCGTAAGCGACGCCCTCACGATTCATTTTTCCGATCCCGCTAAGAAACAAGCGGTGATTGAAACGGCCGGCGTGAAAAATCTGATCGACGTCGATAAGACAACCGTCAATGGCGCACCCGCAGGCGCAGCCACACCGCCGCCAACAGTCGCCGCTTCCAAGGCAGGGACTCCGCGAGCCGAAGTCCCGGTCGATCCGTACGCGCGCGAACGC
>QHXA01000095.1:0-5326 GCA_003222755.1 Acidobacteriota bacterium | reverse complement strand
CGAACATCGTGAATCTTCCTGATGGCAAGCCGCAAAGGGCCGGCGGTGTAGAGTTTTTTGTCGGCCACCGGTTTTCACAGGACGTGGCCGATGCGGGTCTCGGCCGGCTGTTTGGCTTCGACAGTGCCGCGACCGTGGCCTACGGCGTCCGTGTCGGAATTACCGATCGGCTGAGCGTTTCCGTGCTGCGCAGTAACTTATCGCAAACCATTTCCTTGGGAACGGCATTTCAGATTTCGAGGCAAGGCGAGACAGCCCCATTGACGACGCAGTTTCGGCTCAGTGTGGATGGTGTTCGGAATTTCGGTTTGTATGATAAGGACAAGACCCCTCTCGATCGTCAGTACTCGCCAGTCATTCAAATTGTGACAACGCGCACTTTCAGGGATCGCGTATCCTTCACCGCGGTTCCGACGATCGCCTTCAACACGAGGGAGAATCAATTGGTTTTTCCGGAATTTGCATTCGGCAACAAGGACTATACCGCCGCATTGGGACTTGGGACCGGAGTGCGGTTCCTCCCGACGGTGTCGCTGGTGGGCGAAATCATACCGCGTTGGGGATTTCGGGGTACGCAGCTGGATCGACCGGGAGTGTCAATCGGTCTGCAGAAATCAACATTCCGGCATACGTTCGAGTTGGTCATTGCCCGGCAAACGCCGATGACGCCCGCGCAGTATTCGGTTAATGGCACCGATAAATTTCGTATCGGCTTCAATATTTACCGCAGGCTTCGATAGCGGCGAAGAGGTCCTCCAACCGCGGCCTTTCGTTTTGTGAGGGACTGACGGCAATCCAGCAAATCTTTCCGTCAGCGGCCACGACAAAGGTCGCGGGGTGTGCGATGTTGTATGCGTCCACGCCCAGCGCGTGATACACGCCATAAGCTCGCGTGACTTCGCGCTTTTCATCGAAGAGCACGGGGAACGGGTACTTGCGTTTCTGAACGTGTTCTTTGCCTTTGAACCAGCCGTCGATTTTTTGCGCCGCGATAAATATGACCGCTGAGCCGCGTTTTTCGAATTCCTCGTAAGCCGACTCAAACTGAGCCAGTTGCCTGTTGCAGTTGGGTCACCAGGTGCCGCGGATGAAGACGATGACGGCAGTCTTGCCGCGATAATCTGAAAGTCGCACGATCTTGCGTTCCGCCGTGGGAAGCGCAAAATCGGGCGCCGTGTCGCCGTCGTGTAGGGTCGCGGACTTCGGTTTGAGCATGAGAAATGTTACTCCGTACGCGAAATCAGCCATCGCCCATCGGCGATGGCCGATGGGCGATGGCTGATTTCACTATAATTCTGTAATCGGCATGAACCCCACCCTCGAAGCCAAACTGAAGAACATCCCTCCCGGGCCGGGCGTGTATTTGTACAAGGATGCTGAGGCGCAGACGATTTATGTGGGAAAGGCCAAATCGCTGCGGAACCGTGTGCGGACTTATTTCCAGCTTTCAGCGGACTTCGATGTTCGAAAAGATCAGATGATGGACGCCATAGCGGACGTGGAGTTCATCGTGACCGATACGGAAGGGGAAGCGCTCGCCCTCGAAAATAATCTGATCAAGCAATACAGGCCCAAGTACAACATACTTTTGCGGGATGACAAGACCTATCCGTATATAAAGCTGACCGTCAATGAACCCTTTCCGCGAGCGGTTATCACCCGGCGGGTTCGCAGAGAAGGCGCTGCATACTTCGGTCCGTTTTTCCCGGCGGGTCTGGCCCGGAAAACTTTGAAGTTGATCGAGCGCTATTTCCTCATTCGCAATTGCAACATTCAGATTGACGGCAGGCGGCCGAGGCCGTGTCTGCAGTACTACATCCATCGATGCCTCGGTCCGTGCACTGAGGGTCTCACCACGTTTGAGCAGTATCAGGAAGCCGTCAAGGACGTAAAACTTTTTCTCGAAGGCCGCAACAATGATCTGATCAAACGTTTGCAGGTGAAGATGGAAGAAGCTTCTGCGGATCAAGAATACGAACTGGCCGCGCACTACCGGGACGCGATTGACACCATGGAGACGCTCGCAGAACGGCAGAAGATGGCTGTAATGGGATATGACGACATCGATATCTTCGGTTTCCATCAGGAAGAGCACATGGTCGCCGTTTCCATCTTTCACATGAGAGGCGGCCGTGTGGTCGATAAACGCGAATTGTTCTGGGAGGATCAAGAGGATTTCGATGCGGGCGAGTTCTTCCAATCCGTCTTGAAGCAATACTACGTCGATGCGCCGTTTATTCCGGTCGAGATTCATGTGCCTGTCGACTTCGAAGACCGGGACTTGCTCGAACAGTGGCTTTCCGAACGGCGCGGTAGAAAAGTAGAAATCCGTACGCCTCAGCGGGGAGGCAAGAGAGAGCTGATGGAGCTGGTGCATCGGAATGCGCGGCTCTCTTTCATGCAGCGATTTCGTGCCGCGATGCTCTCGCCTGCTGCGATTTCCAAAGAAATCGAAGAAGCGCTCGACCTGGAAAAGCCGCCGCGCCGCATTGAGTGTTTCGATATTTCGAACTTGCAAGGCAGCGATGTCGTTGCCTCGATGGTGGTGTGGGAAGACGGCCGGATGAAAAAGTCCGATTACCGGCGCTTCATCATCCGGTCCCTCTCCGGCCAGCCGGATGATTTCCAAAGCATGCGTGAAGTGGTCACGCGCCGGTACAAGCGCGTGCAAGAAGAGGGAGGGGCAATGCCCGATCTGGTGTTGATCGACGGCGGCATCGGACAATTGCACGCCGCGCAATCGGCGCTGGACGAATTGAACATCGTCGATCAGTCGCTCGCCAGCATCGCGAAGAGAGAAGAAATCATCTACATTGCCGGCCGCGAAGATGAGCCGATTGTTCTGGAGCGAAGATCGCCAGTTCTGCGAATGATTCAACAGATTCGCGATGAGAGCCACCGCTTCGCCATCACCTTCCATCGCGAACGGCGCGGACGGCGGACTCTCACATCTGAGCTTTCGGAAATTTCCGGGATTGGACTGAAGACGACACAGAAACTCCTCACCCACTTCGGCTCCTTAGCAAAGGTTCGCGACGCTAGCGTTGAGGACTTGCAAAACGTCATAACCAGACCACAGGCCGAAGCAGTGTGGAAGCATTTTCATTAAAAATTGAAATTGGGCGATTGGACGAATCCTGCATCTGAAATCCGAAATCCGAAATGTCCAATCGGACTTTGGCGCGGCGTGACGCAGTCCAATTTAAGATTTCGGATTTCGGATTTGAGGTGCAGGATTCGTGCAATTTCCATTTTCTTTTGCGCTCCGCGGTGCTTTGTTGTTGATATGCCTTCCTGTTACTATGGCCACGTATTAGAAAAAGGAGACCAACATGAGCGAGAACAGTGGTGGCGGCGACAAGTTTGTATTGTTCTTAGCAGGTGCGGGCATTGGCGCAGTGCTGGCTTTGCTATTTGCGCCGAAATCCGGCCGTGAAACTCGCGAACTGCTTGCGCGCACAGCAACGGACAGCCGGGAGTTCATCGCAAGCAAAGTCACCGAAGGCCGGCAGCTCGTTGACGAGAAGCGGCGCAAACTGACGGATGACTTCGGCAGCTTCGTAGATAAGAGCAAGGAGGCCGTTCAGCGGCAGAAGGAACAATTGACCGCGGCTTTCGAAGCCGGTAAGGCGGCTTACCGCGAGGAGAAGGGATTCCCCAACGAGTAGGAGGATGGATTGGAAGGTTTGCTGACGCTCTTTGTAGCGTTGACTGCGATAGCGATCATAACCCAGGCGGGTGTTCTGGTCGGGATTTACGTCATGTCGAAGCGGCTTTCAGAACAGGTGGAGCGGTTCATGAGAGACACGCGCGAAATGATCGTGCCCATCCGATCCATCGCCGACAATTTGCGGACAGCCTCAGCGAATCTTGTCGAGATTGGCTTGTCCGCACGAGACCAGTTCCGGCGCGTCGAAGCGATGGTCACCGATACCGGCGAAGCGCTGCACATACAACTCGAACGTTTTGACCGCGTGAGCCAAAACGTAATCGACCGCATCAACGAAACGGCTGACATCGTTCAAGATTCCGTCGTGCGGCCCGTACGCGAAGTTGCCGCGGTGGCGCGGGGCCTCACACGCGGTTTAGGCGCATTCTTTTTTGGAAGAGGCCGAAGCACAGTCGATCAGGCACGCCAGGACGAAGAACTGTTCATTTGATGAATGCAGGGTGAAATGGAAATACCCGTTTTCCCCCTCCCTAATCTCGTCCTGTTTCCACACATCGTCGTTCCGTTGCATATTTTCGAAGAGCGGTACAAGGTCATGATCAACGGCTGTATCGACGGCAGCGAAGTGTTTGGATTGGTGTTGCTACGCAGCGGAGCGGACGAAGAAACTGAGGAAACGATCCATCGCGTAGGCGTTACCGCTCGCGTCGTGGAGGTGGAACGACTCGATGAAGGACGAATGAATATCCTGTGCGAAGGTGAAAGGCGATTCCGTATCTACCGATTCACCCAACAGACGCCTTTCTGGAAAGGCGCGGTCAATTTCCTCGATGACAAGGAGCACCATGCAACGGAAGCTCTGTATGATCAGGTTGCAGAACTCTACCGAAGCGTTGCCAATCTCAGTGCAACGCTCAGCGGTTCCGAGGAACCCGAACTGGTCCTGCCCGAATCTGCAACCGATTTGTCCTATATGGTGAGTTACGTGCTCGATATCGATTCCGAAGAAAAACAGAAGTTGCTCGAAATGGATTCCACTGCCGAACGGCTCCAGATGCTGCTCGCTCACCTCACCGATACGCTTCGCAAGCTCGAGCAGCAGCGCGCCTACAAGGAAGTCATGGGCAAGGTCCGCGGCAACGGAGATCTAGGCATGCCGCGCAGTGAAAAGTAATTCACTTCTTCAATATTCGAACTCTTGCGGAAAAGTGCCGCCGGGACGAATCGGACAGAGCCAGGAAATGTGGCGAGTTCACGTTCCTATCCACGAAGCGCGGATTGAATCGATTGAATAGATTCGTCACGCCGATTCGGAACGCCATCCGCTTTCCCTTTCCAAGCGGAATCGGAATTTGTTTTTCCACGCTGGCATTGGTCACAAAATAAGCCGGCAAGTGCCGGCTGTTGTATCCGCCCACTACGTGGTTCAAATCATCCAGAACAGTGAAGGGAAATCCCGTACGCCCTTCCAGTGAAAAGGATGCGTCCACTCCTGAAAATAATGGGAAATATCCCCATGCCAGAAATCGATGAGGCGTGTTCCAATCCACCGGCACTTCCGGCACACGCTCGACAGCAGGATCGGGAAAGTCCAGCGCGAGTGATGGCCGGGCTTTGGCACTCGAATAGACATACGAAGCCAGAAATCTAAGGTTC
>QHXA01000618.1:3873-4118 GCA_003222755.1 Acidobacteriota bacterium | reverse complement strand
AACCAGTATTGGCACCCAGCGCCATCCGCAATCCGATCTCGTTCGACCGCTGTCCAACAGCGTATGCCATAACACCATAGACACCGGCCATGGCAAGACATACCGCCAGTCCCGCAAAAACCGCAAACAAAAGGCTGCGAAATCGAGGAACCGCGATGTTCTCAGCTGACGCTATTTCCATAGTGCTGAACTTCATCGGGACCTCTGGCGATCTCTCTTGTGCTAGATGGCGCAACGTTTCAGAA
>QHXA01000618.1:0-3679 GCA_003222755.1 Acidobacteriota bacterium | reverse complement strand
GTTTGTCACGAGTGTCGCTATCATTGAAGTCGCGTCCGTTCTTCAGTGGAATTCCGAGAGCCGCAAACGTACCGGGAGCCACGATGTTTTTCAGTGCAAAAGGGGCGTTCGTAAACTCGTCCGGTCGCTCCGGTTTATGATCGATAAAATAACCACCGGCCGATTCGACCTTTCCCGGCGGTGCCATTGTTGCGCCGACTGCTGACACGCCAGGCCGACCGGCGATCCGAGGGAGAACATCAACAAAGAATTTGCTGGCCGCCTCTGGTGTTGGTGCAGGTACGGAGGCCCTCATAACGAGAACGTTTTCGGTACGAAAACCTAAATTCACGTGCTGTAAGGCCACAAAACTCTTGATCAATAAACCTGCTCCCGTCAGGAGCGACACAGCCAATGCAATCTCAATTACCACGAGCATGCCACGCACTCGTACCATTCGGCCGCCAATTATGGATCGCGTGCCCGCTTGCTTCAGTGCATCGTTTAGATGAATCTTCGATGCATAAAGCGCCGGAACGAGGCCGAACAGCACACTGGTGGCCAGTGAAATGCCGAGAGTAAATGCGAGTACCCATGTGTCGATGCCGGTTTCGGTGACCCGTGGCAGGTCGCCCGGTGCAAGCGACAGCAGAACCTTTGTGCCCCAATATGCGAACAGCAAGCCCAAGGCTCCGGCGAGGGACGCCAACAAAAGACTTTCGGTGACTAATTGCCTGATGATGCGCCGGTGACTAGCACCTAGTGTCGCTCGAACAGCGATTTCCCGAGTGCGAGCCGTCGCTTTTCCTAGCAACAGCGTCGCCGTGTTAGCACAGGCGATGAGAAGTACTACGCTCACGGCACCCCACAGCAGATAGAGCGTGAGGCGGACATTGCCGACCATCTCGTCGCGCATTCGGTTCAGCGCAACACTCCGACCCTTATTACTCTCCGGATATTCCTGCTCAAGGCGCCCGGCAATACCAATCAATTCGGTTTGAGCCTGTTCGAGGGATACGCCGAATTTGAGCCGCCCGACGGCCACGTCATTCTGTCCGCCGCGAGATTCTGTCCCGCGAACGATTCGTGGAACCCAGAGATTCGTCTTATCTGGGAAGTGGAAATCTCGTGGAAGCACGCCAACGACAGGCAGTGTTCTTCCGAAGATGCGAACTGATTGTCCGAGTACGTGCTGGTCTGCACTGAAGTGGCTGTTCCAAAATGCTTCACTGATCATTACGGCTGCGGGTCCGGCATTGCCCGGTTTCATTTCGTCTGCTGTGAAGAAGCGCCCGGTGATCGGCTCGACTCCAAACACACGGAAGAACTCTGGACTCACAGCGGCGACTTGTGCGTACTCCGCCGCCGGTCCTGCCATCACAGGAACTTCACGGGATTGGTAATAGGCCATTGCTTCGAATGAGGAACTCTGGTCATGCCAATCCTGGAAGTCAGGAATCGAGACCTGCTTCGAAATCGCGGTGAGCGGCTCGCCCTTCTTCGAATAACTGGAGATCGTTACGATGCGCTCCGGGTCGCGATAGGAAAGCGGCTTAAGGAGGACCGCATTCACCACGCTGAAGACAGCTGTATTCGCGCCGATGCCGAGCGCCATAATCAGAACGGCGAGCATGACAAAGCCTGGATTTCGCAGCAGGGATCGACCCGCATACCGCAGATCGCGTAAAAGGTCATCGAACAAGTTCACGCGGCCCATATCGTGGCTTTCCTCCTTTTGCGGTTATGATTTGGAATTAACGTGCGATATGGCCGATTGGTTCCAAAAAGTTGTTTCTTGACGCTGCGTCGCACGAAATGCCTAGTGTCGTCATATCCTCAATCGTTGGGTCTCGTTCCAGATGCCGCTCTCAAACAAGCGGAAATATCCTGCCGCCGAATTCACGGCGTTTGCCACCAGTGCGCGTCGGTATGTTCAAGCGATCGGCCGTGATCCACTCATTCATCGCGAAGTGGTCAGCGCGATCAACGGTCTGGTTGATTTTCTGAGTGTTGAACGACGGCGCGTGCCGGATTCGGTCATCTACGAAGCAAGCCGATTGCAGAGTCTCTTCTTCTCTGGTTACGACCCGCACTTCAAAGGCGACGAGCCACCGAGTCTGTAGCGGACCAGCGCTCACGGCTTCGGGGAATTTTCGTTCGAAATCGATTCTTAGAGCTTGGACATCGGCGATGAGTAAACCTGGCGACTTATCGTTACGAATCCGGCGCCACACGGTCGTCACTGCGTGCATTTGTATGTTGTGCAGAAGACCGGATCGTCTCACTCAAGCGCAAAGGGATTTTGCTCCACGGCATCGATGAATCGTGTTTGCCATCCGGCGTTCTGTCCCGCCCGACTATAATGTCTTCTTTTCATTGGAGCGCTGGGCGCTGCACTTTGTTTCCGATCGGCTGGAAGTGATGGTGTTTTGCGCCACAGGAGAGACCCAGCGGCCTACCGCATCCCGCTGGATGACAACTCAAATTTAGACTGATTATGCCTCGACTATCTCTAGCCAAGCTCGAACGACATCTTTACTCTGCCGCCGACCGGTTGCGGCAGGAGGGCCTCGACGCCGCAACCTATAAGGATTACATCTTCGGAATGCTCTTCTTGAAACGTTGCACGGATGTCTTCGAGGCCGAACGTGAAAAAATCGTCGGGCGCAAAGTCGAGCAGGGAATGGGATTGAACGACGCCGAAACGAACTACGGCGAAAATCCGGACTACTACGACAGTTTCTTCGTTCCGGAACGCGCTCGCTGGAACTATCTGCAGGACAAGCTGAACGATGCGACGGTTGTCTATGGCAGCGTCCTGGACACAGCGCTGGGTGCGCTCAGCGAGGCCAACGAATCACTTGAACATGTCCTGGACCACATCAGCTTCATGCGTGTTCAGGGCAACAAGCGCACCCTCTCCGACGATGCCTGCAAGGATCTGGTGCGTCACTTCGGCCGCTATCGCCTGCGCAACGAGGACTTTCAGTTCAACGATCTACTCGGTGCGGCGTACGAATTCTTGATCAACATGTTCGCTGAATCGGCAGGTAAGAAGGGCGGCGACTTCTACACGCCGCGGGACGTCATCCGCCTCATGGTGCGCATTCTCAAGCCTACGGAGGGCATGAAGATCTACGACCCGACCTGCGGGTCCGGCGGCATGCTCATTATCAGCCGCGAGTTCATCGAGCAATCCGGCGGCGACCCGACGGACCTTTCTGCATGGTCCATCTGCCGTTTGAACATGCTTCTCCATGGCGTAACGGGCGCGGACATCCAACTTGAAGACACGCTGCTCCACCCGATGCATCGTGAGGCCGGAGAACTGGAGCGCTTCGACCGCGTGATTGCCAATCCGCCATTCAGCCAGAACTACACCACCAGCAACATGGAATTCAAAGAACGCTTTCGCTGGGGCTGGGCGCCGGCCACGGGCAAAAAGGGCGACCTCATGTTCGCCCAGCACATGCTTGCCGTGTGCAAACCGGGCGGTATGGTCGCGACCGTCATGCCTCATGGCGTTCTGTTTCGCGGCGGTGCGGAAAAAGAGATTCGGAAGAAGTTCCTCGAACAGGACCTGATCGAGGCCGTGATCGGCCTGCCGCCAAACCTTTTCTACGGCGCGGGTATTCCGGCGTGCATTCTGATCATGCGGCCCAACCTTACCGGCCAGTTTCCAAATCCCAACAAGCCTGCG
>QHXA01000594.1:3175-3968 GCA_003222755.1 Acidobacteriota bacterium | reverse complement strand
GAAGCAAGGAGCGAAGCGCTCTTGCAAGATCGCGATAATTATCGGCCGTGAATTTCTCGACGCCATTCACAACGAGGGGGAAGAGGTTTGCCTCGGCAGCACATTGCCCGCGGAGTGATGCATCCAGGAGAACGACATCGCCATTCTTCATCACAAGCAGGATATCTTCGGGATTGGTCGCGAAAAAGGCCTCACGCTGATCGGTGTGGCGTCGGCGCATGACAACAATATCCGCGGCTGCGCCCACTGCAATCCGTCCGCGATTCGATAAATTCCAGGTCTGCGCGGCGTTTGTCGTTACGGCGGCAATCAACTCGTCATCTGACAACTCTCCGTGTTCGCGCGCGCGGCGGAGATGGTCCCACAAGTTCCATGGAGCGGTCAGCGTCGAATCGGTTCCGAAGAGAATGGACGTATGCTGTTTCAGCCTAGCCATCGGCGCCGTGCGGCCAAAGAGGAATTCGTTGGAGACCGGGCACCAAACGAGAGCCGCGAACCGCTTCGCCTGATCGGCGCGCATTGCGATGGCATGCACGCCGATTATTCTTTTACGCCACACGTTCCAGCGTGTAAATGTGTCGATCTCCCGCTCGGCATCAAGACCGATACCTTCGCCGACATGTGCGACAACGATACGGCGCTCGGGGATGAGCATCGCGCTTAGGCGTCCGAGCCGTGGCGAATGAATGCTTCGCGTGCCGCTAACAACGTGAATCGGTGCGCCGGCACATTCCGCATCCGGACCGTGATGCGCGACGGACGTGACGCCGCACAGGAGGTTTTTCGCAATTCC
>QHXA01000594.1:0-2912 GCA_003222755.1 Acidobacteriota bacterium | reverse complement strand
GTTTCATGAGATGTATACCGAATACGAGCGGCTGTCCTTTGTGCTTTTTGTATGCTTTTAAATAGCGCGCGCGTTCGAACAGGGGCCTAACGGATTCATCAATTGCACGTTCCGTTACGCAGGCGGCCGTGAATCCGCAATTCATGACGAGGTTGCGCAATTGTTCCATTTCCGTTGCGTAGTGTTCGATCTCAATCGTCTGCCCTTCGCTATCGAATGTTCGTTTCATCGCGGCGCGTATGGCGGCGGGATGAAAGTCGGTGACCAGCACTGCCCCGCCGGGGCGCAGGATACGATGCCATTCTCTGATTGCGACTGCTGCCGAACGGATGTGTGCGAGCACGAGCGTGGAGATGATCACGTCGCAGGAAGCATCGGCGATCTCGGGCAGATGATCTCCTTCCGCGCACATCAGGCGCGCATCAGGATAATGCGCCTTCAACCGTTCGAGCATGCGGGCCGACGGATCTACCCCGATGAGTTCCGCCGGCATTCGCAAAAGAATGTCCGGCCAATGCCGCCCGGTGCCGCAGCCGATATCGAGGACGATCTTGCCTTCGATGTCGACACGCGCAAGCAGTTCTGTGAACAGGGAGGATTCGAGGGCAAGCACGACGTTGTCCGGTTGGGAGTCGTAGGTCGCAGCCCACCGATCATAGGCTTTGACCGGTGCAACCCGGAGCAGTCTAGAACCAAACAGGCGGCCGATCCGTCGCAGGAACGTCAATGGCATGGTCTGAATTTCAGTCGAAACTCGGACGTTTGCAACCAATTAATCCCCTCCTCGCGAGGGTCTTGCGGGGGAGGGGTGGTCGCTCATACCGAAAGTTGAATCGTAAGCGACGACCCCGACTGCGCCGCCGCTGTGCAAATTGCGATTGAAGCTTCAGAAGTTTTGAAACGAGGTTGCGGCGAAAACCGCGTCCTTATTGAGCCGCGGAGCGGCGACAGAATGTAGCCCCGGGCGAAGCCCGGGGTTGGGTATGGTTTTCAGATCGAGCCCCGCAGGGCGAAAGAGTGGCCAGGACATCTTTCGCACCTACGGTGCTCACGTCGGAATTGCAGAAAACCCCGGGTTTCGTCCCGGGGCTACACTCTGTCGCCGCTCCGCGGCTGTAATCGGATGCGCTTCGCGCGCAATTTGGACAAAGCTTCGCCTCCTGAAGAACTTCCTTTGCGTTAGACTAAGGCTCCCCACCCCGCAATGAAGTATTTGAACCGTCATGGATGAGCGTTGGAGGAATATCGCACTGGCTGCCGTCGTGGCGCAGATTCCGTTTGAGTCCCGATATACCCTGCTCGGGCTCAGCAATCTTCAATGGACATTCGTTGCGCTGGTCATCGTCAGTATTACGGCGCTCTTCAAAAACTGGCAGCGGCTGGCGAGTGATCGCCTTGTGCAAGCGGCTGCGTTGTTCGTCGCAATTCAGTGGCTCGCTGCAGCCTACGCTCCTGAGTTCCATCTGAACGCCTTTAAAGCCGCCATTCGTTTCACCGCAGGTTTTCTACTTCTCGCGATCGTTCGTATCTCGACTAATCAGAAATGGACTACTTCGGTTTGGGTCGTCGCGTCAGCTGTAGCTGCAGCGTACGCGCTTACGCTGTACGCGGGATTTGCAACTCCATGGCTCTTCCGAACAGAAGAGTTTTATATCGGCCAAACCCAGCGATTGAGTGGATCGTTTGAGTATCCAAACACCGCTGCCGCGTATTTCGCAATATCCCTGCCGATCGTTTGGTGGAGCCGGTTTCGCCCCGTTTTCAAATACATATTTGCGTTCTTGTTGTGGTGCGCCATCGTACTGACGTTCTCTAAAGGCGGCCTTATTGCAGTGCCGGTCGTTGTTTTCGCTGCAGCACTTGTTTCGCGATCGAATACGAAAGCATGGCGGCCGGCAGCGACGCTGGTCGCAGTCGGCATCGCCGCATACGTTGTTCTGCTGCCTGTCAATCCTTACCTGCTGGAGCGGATTAAAGGACCGATTGTGTCCAATCCCATCGGCGCGGCATATAAAACTCCTTGGAATTACTTGCAGGAAGGACCAAACGCATCAGATCAAATCCCGCTTCAGATTCGGAATACCGGAATTACAAAATGGCGATCACACGGGTGGCGGCGGGTTGCCGTGGCCTCCCGTTGGTGGGATATGGAGACGCAGACTTTCGTAAAGACGAAACCGGTGACCACGGACCTTCCCCATGATGTCAATCCGGGCGAAACCGTGGAGTTCTCACCTGGTTTTCGAACACCCAGTGAGCCTGGAAGATATGTCATGGTCCTCGAGCTCTTCAGCCGCAATTTGGATTGGTTCAGTCAAACGGGTGTGAAACCAACTCTCATTCAAGCGGATATTCAACCGGCAATTCCGAGATCGGTTGGTCAGGCGGACCTGTCTGCTCTATATCGAGCGGGAGCAACTCCAGGGACGCTCACAGCTGCCGTGCCGCGTTCATCGCTGTGGCGCGCGGCAGTGAAGATGGTGCGTGACCATCCTTGGGGCGTAGGTCCGGATAACTTCCGGCTTCAATATGGAAAGTATCTTGGCGCGTCGCGTTGGGATACGCACATCTACGCCAATAGCTTGTATCTCGAATTGCTGTCGGGAAGCGGCGTCGTCGGTTTGGCGGCGTTCGGATTCCTTATCTTCTCGATCCGATGGCGTGCTCAGCCAGTATGTCTGGCCATTGCTGTGTTTCTTGTACATGGTCTTGTGGATGTTTTCCTGATGACCACACCAATCTATTTTGCTTTTTGGATTCTCGCCGGAACGGATTACACCAATTGATCGGCTGCTTGCGAGATCGCCTTCAAGCGCTTATCCTTCACCGATGCCATTGACTCCGGGAACGAGGCTCGGTCCATACGAAATCCAGTCAACCGTCGGTATGGGCGGCATGGGTATAGTTTATCG
>QHXA01000593.1 GCA_003222755.1 Acidobacteriota bacterium | reverse complement strand
CACCATCGTCACCAAGAGCGGCACCAATGAATTTCACGGCAACGCCTACCTCTTCCTGCGCAATGAATCGATGAACGCCAATTCCTGGATCAACAACTACAACGGCCTTCCCCGGGCGCGAAACCGCAATCGTACCGAAGGGTTCACGCTTGGCGGACCGGTGTATATCCCCGGAAAATTCAATAAGGAAAAGAACAAGCTGTTCTTCTTTACCAACTTCGAATTTCAGCGCCCGCGCCCGTTCGACAATCTGGTCTCGCTCACGGTACCGACCGCCGAGGAGCGTAGAGGCGATTTTTCCAAGACCCAGGAAAACGGACGGCCGGTGATCATCAAAGATCCGCTCACCGGGCAACCGTTTCCCGGGAACGTCATCCCGCCGTCGCGTTCGAACAAGTATGGGCAGGAACTGCTGAACTTTTATCCCCTGCCCAATCGCTTGGGGGTGAATAATACCTACAACTACCAGTATCAATTCGAGCCTACGGATGAGATCAACGACCGCACATTCCGCGTGGATTACAACATTTCCGATAGGTGGAGATTCTACTCCAGGCTAATTCAGAATAGCCGCGACCGGCTCCAATCAGCTGGCCTGAACATCAACAACCAGATCGGTGCTTCTCCGTTCCACGCGCAAACTGGAGCGATCACGGGGTCGGGAAGCTTAACCACAATCATCACGCCAACGCTAACCAACGAATTTACGTACGGCAATACACGCAACTGGCTTCCCAACGAAGTTCCCGAGAATAGCCGCTATCGGAAGGTCAATGCCGGGGTTACCCTGCCGTTGCTATTCCCCAATGCGGATTCTCTTGGGCTGATCCCGAATATGACCTGGGACGTGCCGAACTCCCCGAACATCTACCTGGCCGGCTTGCCTTATGACAACGAGAATCCGAGCGTCAACTGGACGGACAATATCGCCAAGGTATTTTCCAGGCACACCATCAAAGCGGGTCTGTTCATTGATATAAGCAAAAAGCGCCAGACGGCTACCGAGGTGAACAACGGTCGCCTCGATTTCAGCCGGGATGCGGCTAATCCGGGAGACACGGGCTGGTCGTTCGCGAATGCGCTGCTGGGCAACTACAAGACGTTCGATCAGGCGAATCAGTACCTGAAGGGCTACTACCACTATCGCACCTATGAATGGTACGTGCAGGACAACTGGAAACTACGGCCAAACCTGACGCTCGATTACGGCGTCCGGTTCTCGCTCCTCCAGCCCTGGTTCGACGACAAGGATCAGATCTCCTCGATTCGCCTGGACAAGTTCGATCCCTCCCAGCAGGTGGTTCTGTACCAGCCGACTCTAGTGAATAACGTGCGGTTGGCATTGAATCCGCTGACGAATCAGACGGCCCCTGCGGCGCTGATTGGCGCGATCGTTCCCGGCAAGGGAAATCCGTACAACGGAATCGTGCAGCCTGGGAAGAACGGAGTGCCGCGAGGGTTGATGGATAGTAACGGCGTGCTTTTCGGGCCTCGTTTCGGCGTGGCCTGGACACCCTGGGGCGCGGACAGCAAAGCTGTGATTCGCGCCGGCGGCGGCGTTTTCTTCGAACGCATCCAGGGCAATATGATCTTCAATCAGATTATTTTCCCACCGGAACTTCTTACGCCGAGAATTTTTTACGGCACTCTGGACACGATCGCCTCCTCTTCCGGCACGCTTTTCCCGCTGACCGTCGGCGGACTTTCGCCTGAGGGAAAGATCCCCACGGTTTACAACTATAATTTGAGCGTGCAGCGGTCCCTGCCGATGGGCATCCTGCTGGACGTGGGCTATGTCGGCACGCTCTCCCGGCACGTTCTGGCGCGGACGCCATTTAACGAAGCGCCGTTCGGCAGCGCCTGGCTGCCGAAGAACCAGGATCCGACGAAGGCTGTAAACCTCAATGGCGATAATGCGCTGCCGGTAGATTTTCTGCGCCCCTACACTGGCTATATTGGCACTGGGGCGTCAGTGGCGCAGTCCGGTCTGGGATCGGGCGGATTCATCGCTTCTTTCGGAGGGACTGCTAATTATAACGGTCTCCAGGTTTCGGCGAATCGCCGCATGGGCAAGGCCCTCTCGTTCGGCCTCTCCTACACCTGGTCCAAAACACTCGGCACCGACACGAACTTCGATTTTGTGGGCAATCCCCTCAACCATCATCAGGCCGACTATGGTCTGTTGACGTTCGATCGCACGCAGAATTTGGTGATCAACTATCAGTATGACGTGCCCAGCGGCGCAGTCCGCGGCAGTTTCCTCGATAACGCCGTGGGCCGCACGGTGCTAGGCGGCTGGCAGGTCTCCGGCATCACCAGCCTATCTTCGGGTGCGCCGCTCACTCCGACCTACAGCGTACAAGGCGTGGGCGCGGCGACTTTGAACCGCCAAATCACGGGATCGGAAGGATGGGCGCCTCGCGTTGTGCTCAACTGCAATCCGAACATCTCGCGGGGCGACCGGACCCTGTACGCCTCTTTCAATACCTCCTGCTTCGCTCCTGCGGCGAAGGGAAGCACCGGAATGGATTCCGCCATCCGGCCGTTGCGCGGGCCCGGTCTCAACAATTGGGACCTCTCCGTCTTTAAGAAATTTTTGCTCGGCGACGATGAGCGGCGTTTCCTTCAGTTGCGGCTGGAAATGTTTAATGCCTTCAACCACACCCAGTGGAACCAGGTGAACGCAGCGGCCCAGTTCGATGCGACCGGAAAAATCATCAACCTGCCGTCGGGCCTGGGGGGTGGTGGCGGGCGATTCGGGTTTGGAGCTCTGGGCGGATCTACCGGCAGCGGTGTACGCGCCCCGCGCAGCATCCAGATCGCGGCTAAGATTGTCTTCTGATCGCGCAAGCAGATAGAAGCGAGTCGTCGGTAACTGCAGGATCGAACCAACTTTCGATCGGCCGATTCGTGGAGTTACGCGGCGAACGGAATGATCTCAAGCTCAACTGATGTGTCGACTTTGAAGAGCAGTTGTTCCACCTTCGCGAACACGCGGTAGCGACTACCGCGGCGACGGGTCATCGCCGCCTTAGACGCCCAGCGCCGCCATCGCTACGGCGTAATCTCGTACAGATTGTTGAACGGGTTCTCCAACGGCACACGCCGAACACCGTTGAAACCCGCTTCCATACACATCTCGCGTACTTTCGATTCATGGAAGCCCAATGTGCCGAGTCCCAATCCTCCTGCACCAAGGGATGTGGTNNAAGCACGCTGAAGCCGTGAAACAAGGCGACCAGAGGTACGATGTTCTCTTCGAGGTTGTGGGAACAGTTGACGTCCAGGCAAACATAAACCCCGTCGGGAAGCAGCGCCTTGCGGATGGCGCGCAACAAACCGAGTGGATCGGCAGCGTCGTGGACAACGTCGAATGTCGTGATCACGTCGTGTTGTTCGGGGAGCCCTTTGGACGCGTCGAACTGTCGAAAGCTCACGCGGTCGCCCACTCCCGCAGCCCTGGCATTGGCGGATGCTCTCTCGATCGACGGCCCGAATATGTCGTATCCCACGTAGCGGGAATTAGGATATACCTGCGCCAGCTTGATCAGTGCCCGCCCGCGTCCACAGCCGACGTCTGCTACCCGTGCGCCGCGTTCCAGCTTTTCTCGCACCTTAGGCATGGACGGAATCCACTGTTGGTTAAGCAGATTCTCGAACCAAGTATTCGTGAATCGCTCCATTCCATCCCACCAGTCGGAGTCATAGGCTTCATAAGGTACGCCGCCGCCCTTGCGGAAGGCATCCGTGATCCGCCCGAGTACGGCGACCGCTGCGGGAATCATCTGGTGCACGCCACCAAAGAAGAACGGGCCATTTTCCTCTGCGAGGGCCGGGGCGTGCTCCGGCGGTAGGGTGAAACGGCGGAGCGCGGCATCGTACTCCAGATAGCGGGCAGTGGCCATGGCACCGAGCCACTCGCGCGCGTACCGCTCGTGAATACCGGCCCGGTCCGCCAGTTCAACGCTGGTTGTGGGTCCGTGCGCTGCCAAGTCCTTAAAGAGGCCCAAACGGTCTCCGATCACGACGAGCATCGTGACCATGGTGGCGCTTGTGTCCAGAAGCACTTTGCCCACGAATGCTTCCACCTTCGCTTGATCGACGGATGGCTGCTTACTCATGTGATCCTCCTTTCCGCATCATGTTCGCCCCGACTGCTTCTTGTTGGACGGCATCGTCTCTCAAGAGCTGCTCAAACCCTCGACGAGGCTCCTGGGGGTAAAACAGCAGCTGGATTGCACCTTTTGGATTGAGCCCCCTCCATTGCCTCGCCAGATGCCTGAGAACCGTGCGGACTTGCGCCGTACGTTCTGTCGATAACAGCACCGGTATTGCCACTCGCGCTTTACGGCATGCGGCGACGATCTGATTTTGCAGAGCCTCCGCGGAATTGTCGTTTA
>QHXA01000592.1 GCA_003222755.1 Acidobacteriota bacterium | reverse complement strand
CGGATCGACCGGCACGCAGTTGCTGTCCAGACGAACATTGATGCTTCTCTATGCCTGCATTATGGTGGTTGTTGGGTTGGCGATGCTGCGAGGTCGAATCGCCAGACAGCGATCGAAATCCTGCAATGTCTTTCAATGCCTCGCGGCCGGTTTCGGAGTGGGCCTGCTAACCGGTTTTCTTGGTGTTGGCGGCGGATTCCTGATCGTACCAGCCCTTGTGCTATTCGCAGGTCTCGACACACGTCTGGCCGCGGGAACATCGCTGGTCGTTATTGGTTTCAACTGCCTCACGGGATTATTGGGGCAACTGCGTTTTGTGGTCATTGATTGGAGCTTGCTGTTCGGTTTTCTCGCGTTCGCCATTGCCGGTATGGTCATCGGCGCCACCCTTTCCAACCGTGTGCCTGAGGCACACCTCCGTCGAATGTTTGCGATTTCAGTCCTGGTCCTGGGTGGCGCCGTTGGCCTTACCAATCTCCTGCTGTAACGGTGCAGCGTATCTTTGCTGGTTTTGCTCGACGCCATGCTCGACCGTCATTACAATTCCGAACATTGCGACAGGAGATTCTATGACGTGGAGCGGAATAGTAAGCAGTTTGTTGTTCGTTTCGGTACTGTTCGCTCAGAGCAACTTCGGCACGATCGCCGGAACGATTACTGATCCCGACGGAGGAGCTGTGGCGGGAGCAGTAGTTCAGGCCAAGCACATTGCAACGGGAACGTTCTACAAGATAGAAAGTTCACGCACTGGAACATTTACAATGCCGCAGCTGCCTGCAGGCACGTATGAAATTTCGGTGCCTGCGATCGGCTTCACCTTCGATCCATACATTAAGAAGGATATCGTAATTGAAGCCGGGCAGACGCTACGCGCCGACATCCGACTGAATTGGCCAATCAATCTGGGCACGGTCGGCGACGACACGTACCTGACGATACGGAATCGGTATGCCGGGCTGACCGGTCCAGCGCCTCGCACGGCAGACGGGAGGCCGGATTTTTCCGGCGTGTGGAATGGAAGTGCTGACCCAAATCCGGAAGAACCAGTCGTGCTTGCTTGGGCAGCTGCATTAAGGAAGGAGCGAGTTGAGAACAAATTTAAGGATACCCCTTCCGCTTACTGTCTGCCCGGCGAAGTCTTCCCGAGCGCGCCGCACTTATACAAGATCGTTCAAACTCCTTCACTACTGGTGCAGCTAACTGAGGACGCCGTGAGCTTTCGTCAGGTGTTCTTAGATGGGCGCAGTCACCCTAAGGATCCGGATCCGACATGGAAAGGACACTCGATCGGCAAGTGGGAAGGAGACACGCTGGTCGTTGATACGGTCGGATTCAACGACAAGAGCTGGATTGGAGATGCTCTACCACATACCGAGATGCTGCATATCGTCGAGCGCTATCGCAGGCCCGATCTTGCGCACCTCGCGATCGACGTCACGATCGAGGACCCGGGGACCTTCGTGAAGCCGTGGAATCTCGACATGACTTGGGAACTTGCTCCGGGCGAAGAAATTCTCGAATACGTTTGCGCAGAGAATAATCAGTATCGCGATCATGCCCTAGGCAAGTAATCAGGTCGTCAACGCAAATTCAACTGGATCTCCGTTGTCGACATACCGCCGCCTGCAGGAAGGATCGTCGCCCGGACTCGAGCGGAAACGACGCGTTCCAGTTCTTCAGAAGTGGTCTCCGCGGTGCCTTCGGGGTTCACACACACAAGTCGTTTAGGACCGCTATTGGTTTGCGGAGGCTCGTTCCGCCATCGAGCAAATTCGCGAAAATTCCAGGGACGAATTTCGAGATTGATGCTCTGCGTCAGTGAAGTTTGGATAGCGATGCCTTCAACGGCACCGCTGCAGACCAGATTATCAGCCGCATCAAGATAGCTGGCCGTGATCCGCACCTCGGCGGGCAGGCAGCCATCCGACGGGCGGGTCACTACACTAAAAAGATTGAACGGAAGCACCGCTGCGGCGTTCGGCGGAACCTTTCGCACGTCCGTGCCGTTGACTCGCCGCACTTCAACGGAACACACGGCGACGGTTCGCTGTTGGTCGCGGCGCTCGAGAACGTCGAGCATACGGTCCAATTGCTGTTGCTGCTGTTCCATCTGCCGGCGAACCTGTTCGAGCTGCTGTTGCTGCCGCTGCAGCTGTTGCTCGAGTTGCTGCGGTTCGAGCGCTATTAATGCAAGGGGAACGGAGGTCATCATAAAGCTATAGACAGCAGGCAGCTCGCTTCAGTTCTTCAGCCGGTCCGCGAAATTTTCTCGCAGCTTTTCAACCTTCGGCTGGGCAATATAGGCGATGTACGGTTGGTAAGGATTCCGCGCAGCGTAATCCTGATGATATTCCTCGGCGACATAAAAGGCCTGGAACGGTTCGAGCGTCGTGACGATGGGATCGTTAAAGACCCGAGCCTCGTTCTCAGCATAGAAGACCGCCGATCGATACTGCCGGCCCATGTCGTTGCCCTGCCGGTCGAGCTGTGTGGGATCGTGCGCGACGGAAAAGTGAATCTTTAACAGTTGTCCAAATGTGGTCTGACTGCCGTCGTAACGAATCTCAATGGCTTCGGCATGATTCGTTCTGCCGCTGCACACGGTCCTATAATTTGCCGTGTCCGCCGTGTCTCCCGCATAGCCGTTACGGACCGAGATCACTCCCCGCAATTCTTTGAACACTGCTTCCACACACCAGAAGCAGCCCCCGGCGAACACCGCTGTCTTTTCCACCGGTGACGCGGTCAATGGCTCATCCAGTTTCGGATCGGGAAAGTTTTTGATTGGTATCCTGCAGGAATCCATGAAAGGCCCTCCCAAATTATGCCGCCGGCCGGATGTCGATCACCGTCAGTTCCGGAACCGACCAGAAACGCACGCGCGGCGCAAAGCCGCCGTCCATGCCAATGCCGGTAACAAAAAGCACTGGGACAATCAAAACCACTCCTAAGAAATTAACTGGCGGAGCAAAACCGCCTCAGCGTAAATGCCGTAATGCAGCGAAAAACACTCCAATGTGTTGTAAAATCTGCGTTTTGCTTTTGATCGCTTAATTAATGACTCTAATACAAAGGAGCAATACTATGGGCGAAATTGTTGCTGCATTCGGCGTATGTCATTCACCACATCTGCTAACCCGGCCACCGGATGAAAACCCGGAGCATCAGGAACTCAGCATCGCGGCGATGCGACAGCTCGGGAAAATTCTGGATGAAACGCACCCGACACCGCCCGCTTCCGCCGCCAGACTCAACAGGCTGCTCTTTGAAACGAAGTTTATGAAGACGGTTGATGTTGGCCAAGTGATCGACGAAGGGCGCTGGACGACGTACCAGAAACTGCTCATTCTGGGAACCGCGCTGACGATCATTCTCGACGGCGTTGACAACCAGTTGCTCGGCAACGCGGTTCCATCGCTCATGAAGGAATGGTCGCTGCCGCGCGGGGCTTTTTCCACTGTTCTCGCGCTGAGTCCGCTTGGAATGATGATCGGAGGCGCCATTGGAGGAATCTTAGGCGATCGCATCGGCCGGCGTACCGCGCTTCTGTCCAGCGTGATCTCATTTGCGGCGCTGACGCTGGCAATCTCGACCGTCAACAGCCTGATGCTGCTCGGCGTCCTTCGATTCCTCGCTGGGCTGGGCTTGGGCGGCGCCATGCCGAACGCTGCGGCGCTGGCTTCGGAGTATGTGCCACGCCGGCAACGTCCATTCGCCGTTACATTGACTATCGTTTGCATTCCGTTGGGCGGCACGCTCGCGGCGTTCCTATCGGCACGCGTTATTCCGCTTTATGGATGGCGAGCCCTTTTCATTCTCGGCGGTATTATCCCGGTCGTACTGGCGCTTATTCTGTTTAAAATTCTGCCGGAATCTCCTCGTTACCTGGCCAGCCGGCGTGAGCGATGGTCGGAGTTGATCGCGTTGCTCCGGAAGATCGGTCACAACGTGCCATCCGATGCGGCATTTATAGAAGCGGGTACGGCGCAAACGCCGAAATCGCGGGCATCGATGCGCGATTTGTTCGTGCCGCAATTCCGCCGCGACACTTTGGGCCTGTTTGGATCTTTCTTTTTCTGCCTGTTGGTCAACTACATTGGGATTCTGCTGCTCGTCGCCACGCTGACGGGAGCCGGCTTTTCGCAATCGGCTGCCAGCAATGCACTCGGTTGGTGGAATATCGGCGGCGTCGGCGGAGCCATCCTCGGAGCGCTCATCATTCAACGTTTCGGCTCTCGGGTGACGATGCTTGGATTGTCGGGAATTGCCATCGCGAGCGCATTTGCAGTTGCGGCGATGCCGTTGGATCCACAGAACGCTTTCACTCTCCTCCTTATGTTTATTCTTCTTGGAGGTACGCTCAACGCGGTGCAAACCACGATGTATGCGCTCGCCGCCAACGTGTATCCGACCGAAATTCGAGGTACGGGCATCGGCACTGCGGTGGCTGTGGGCCGCATTGGGAACGTACTGGCTTCCTATGTCGGAATTTTCGCGCTCAATCACGGCGGGGCGCCGGCCTACTTCTCAACGTTTGCAATCGGGATGATTATTGTTTTCATGTCGCTGGCAGTGATCCGCCGCCACATCGATCGCACTGTCAATGAAATTGCCGGTGTGAAAGTTGGCGCTCCCGCCGGACACTAGCGGGAATGTCGATTACATACTCGATTGCGGCGTGCCGGCGCTAATGCCCATCATCGTTTTGCGGCTCATCGGATATATCGTCAGCAATGACATGAGGGCTGACAGCGGATGCGCTCCCGCTTCCACCATGGCGGGCACATATTCACTGACAACCTTTGATCCGCCAACCTCAACCAGGCCTCGAGCCGCCTTGCGTTGGTGAGGTTCCAGTTCGTATTCTTCCGCGACGGAATCGAAATTGTCGATGATGCGCTGGCACAACTCCGTATTCTGGCGCATGTCAAAAAGCAGCCGATTTAGCTGTTGTGCCGACGCCGGCGGATGTTTATAGAACTGGAATCCCTCGTTCTTGAATTTAAAACCGCCGTATTCTTCTGAGACTCTTTGGATCGGTCTTTGCCGTTGCCTGGCTGGAATGAAGCGCATCATGCAGTGGCCGTGATGCCAGGTCGGTGTGTATTGGAGCAGTTCTCCGGGAACCGAACCAATCGCTCCCAGCATGATGGTCCAATTCAGCATTTCCGTATTGCCGGTCTCGTCCAACTGCTCGGGCTCTAGATTGAGTACCGCATCCGTATTTCCAATTTCGAGCTGCGAAATCATCCAGCGGTCGAACTCGTATTCCGGCTGGGGATATTTGCTCGTTCCCGGATAATGCGACATGCCTCCGCTGGCGATGATGGCCACGCGTTCGGGACGGCCCTGAATGATCTTCGCGATTGTCCGCCCCAATGCGGCGCAGCGCGACGCAGTGGGCAACGGCGGCATATAGACGTTGGTGTGGAAAGGAATGATCGGAATATTCCGCTTTTCGATGAGGTACTCAAAAGGCACGGCAAATGTGTGGCCGAGCACCGCGTCCTCGGAATATGCGATATCGAAGCCGTGATGGATCAGCTTGTCCAGAAAATCTTCGGCCAGTTCCGAATGAATCGGCAGATCGTAATTTCGACCGGCAAACTCCGCAGTTGCCCGTTTTCCGCCGATGATGGCGAAAGTGGGAATGCACTTCATCGAAAACGTTTCCAGGTGATCGCTCCCCAGAAAAACGATCGCGTCCGGTTTGGTTTCATCCAGGATTTTTCCGAGTTCGCGCATCGCCGCGATACTGGCGTCGAGCATCTCCGGGTTCTCGTCAGGCGGCCGAATAATCAACTGCGGCGCGTGAACCGTACCAAATGCGGCAACAATCTCGCCCATATCGCTACATCCTCCTCCTTGCAACAGGTCCAGACTGTACAACACCAGAAAAGAAGCGGAAATACCCACCAAACGGCACATAAGGACAAAAGAAAACGATTTCTTGAGCCTTTTGTGCTTCTTTGTGGCTAATTCTCCGTGGCTCACGACAAATAGATACCATCAGGATCGATTTCGTCCCGGAGCAAGCGGATCTCTTCTGAATTGGGCAGCGGTGTCGGTGGGACGTCCCTGGGCACGTGCAAGGGGAACCCTGTATTTTCCAAAACATCTTCCAACCGGACGATCGGATGCAAGGAAACCAGCGTTGCGGCATGTGTGTCGGGATCGAAGCCGATCACGGCATTGTCGGTAATGAGGCGATGCGGGCCATCTCCGCGCAAGCCCAATTCGCGGCGACTACGGCCGCCGACAAAGCCGGGACTTGTAAGGTGCGCCAATACGTGGCGCAGCTTGCGTTTGTTGTGACGCATGATGACGATGACGCGCTTCGCCAACGAGGCGGTATCGTTTCCTCCGGCACTGCCATTGAAGTAACGGATGTTT
>QHXA01000591.1:11299-12712 GCA_003222755.1 Acidobacteriota bacterium | reverse complement strand
CGCGCATGAACTGGCAGGAGCGAATCTTGATAAACCCGGCAGTGCGTAGCGGCAAGCCGTGTGTCAAAGGCACACGGATTACTGTATACGACGTTCTGGAATATCTCGCTGGCGGGATGAGCGAGGACGAGATTCTGAAGGACTTTCCGGATCTCACCCGGGAGGATATTCGGGCGTGCCTAGCGTTTGCTGCTGCGCGTGAGCGACGGCTCGTAAACTCCGTAGCGTGAAACTCCTCTTCGACGAAAACGTGAGCCGCCGACTTATACAAGCGGTTGCTGACGTCTTTCCTGAATGTAGCCACGTCACGAAAGGACGGCCAGAGCGCCGATACGTGCGCCCGCATAACGGGGATCGCGAACCAGCTTCTGTAAAGCATCCGCTGCCGTTTTCATCAGCAGTCCATAAATTTTCCTTGGATGAAAGCGGGCCAGCGCGGTACAAACTACTCAACGAAGTTGACTTCAAATAACCGAATGGTATCCTGTGACCCATCGTTTCCTATTCAAATGGGGGCAATCCAATGAGAACAAAGCTAGCCGGTGTGACGGTTGCCGTTGTCGTGTTACTGAACACCTGCTCCTTATTTGCGCACCACTCCTTTACTGCGGAGTTTGACGACAAGAAGCCGATGACCATTAGGGGCACACTCACGAAAGTCGAACTGACGAATCCTCACGGATGGCTGTACCTGAATGTCAAGGACAAGAACGGCAAGATCCAAAATTGGGCGGTTGAGACCGGTGCTCCAGCGGCTTTCATGCGGCGAGGTGGAGACAAAAAGGCGCTCGCGATCGGGACCGAACTCATCGTGGATGGCTGGCTTGCCCGAGATGGGTCCAACACCATGAATGGCCGGGCAATCAAGTTCGCCGACGGGCGGGAAATCTTAACGGGCACTTCGAATCCGAACGCGAATCCGGAAAAGTGAAAATGATTCGTCTTCTACTCCTCTTGGTCTGTTTTGCGATCGCAGTTCCGGCCTCGGCTCAGGTAGCACTCAATGACGGTCAAGGCCACCCATTGAAGGGTGTGTGGCTTGGTGAATGGGGCACGAGCAGAACCAATCGGAATCCGGTTGTGATCGAAATGGATTGGGACGGCAAGGCTGTCTCTGGAACTCTCAATCCTGGTCCGGACGCCGTTCCGTTTACGAAGGCGGAACTCAATCACAACAACTGGACCGTACACCTGGAAGCCCAATCCAAGGGCGTCCGCTACGTAATCGATGGGAAGATTCAAAATCTGGGTTCAGTCAACCGCTCTATCGTCGGCACGTGGGTGCAGGGGAATCAGAAGGGTGATTTCAAAATCACCAGGCACTAGTGGCCTGTAACGGAAAAATCGGTACAGGTTTGTACGGCGATCTATTGACCGCCCCCGATCTCATAAGCCTCTGAAGTAACTCAATCC
>QHXA01000591.1:9049-11243 GCA_003222755.1 Acidobacteriota bacterium | reverse complement strand
GCCAAAAGCATGGGCACCGAAGCGATGTAGAAGGTACTCGCTGGCGTGAGATGCCATCCGAGCAGCATGCCAAACAACCAGGGCCCTCCGATGCCACCAATGCGGCCGATCCCAAGGGCCCATCCGACGCCGGTCGAGCGGACCGGCGCAGGATAGAAGACTGCGGCGAGCGCGATGACGCTCTTCTGACCACCACTCACGCAGAAGCCCGCAAAGAACGCCATAATCATAAGCACCGATTGGGGGCGGGTTAGAGCGACACCTGTGAGCGCCACGAAGATCACGCCTCCGACGTAGACAATGCCCAGCGAACTATAGGAATCGAGCCGGTCCATCGCCGGCCCCACGACGAAAGCCGCGACAATGCCGCCGGCGGTCGTGAGGCTCGTCGCCAGAGCGATAGTTGAAATGGAGTAATTGAGACTGGTGAGTATAGTCGGAAGCCAGCTCTGCAGGGCGTAGAACTCCGCCAGATTGATGATGAAGACCAACCACAGCAGCAGCGTACCGGCCGCTCGTCCCGACCGGAAAAGAGCGCTGACAGCACCGCGCTTGTCCTCCTGATCGGTGGTGAATCCGGCCGGCTCCCTCGCCTTCAGACGAGGATCGACGCGACAAAGCAAGCCCCAAATCCGCTCATGCTCCGTGCCCCTGCACACGAGAAAATCGAGTGATTCGGGCAGTCGAAGGAACAGAACGAAGGCGAGAACGAGCGGCGCTAGGGCTCCGATCCAGAGCAGTGCGCGCCAGCCATAGACCGGAAGCAGGGAGGCGGCGGCAATACCGGCCGCGACGAAGCCGAGCGAGAACCCGCAATAGATCGCGAGCACAAAACTTGCGCGCAGTCGTTGTGGGCTGTATTCGCTAGTCAGCGCAACAGCGCTCGGGATCGCCGCGCCTAGTCCTACGCCAGCAAGGAATCGCAGAGCGATCACTTCGGTGGCGCTCCTTGCGAAAACTGTCGCCAACGTGAATAGCGCGAATGTAACAGTGCTGACGAGTAAGATCCGCCTGTGACCGAACCGATCGGAGAGAGGCGACAAGACCAGATAGCCGGCCATTAGGCCGGTTAGTGCCGAGGAGAATATGAGTCCGAGCACCTGGCGCGATAGGTTCCATTCCTTGGCAATCAAGGGCGCCATGTAGCTGATCGCCTGCGTGTCGAAACCGTCAAGAAACATCACAAGCCCGCATAGGGAGACGACCAGATATTGCAATGCGCCGACCTTCTCGCGGTTGATGATATCGGGCACGTGGATCGGTTCCTGGACCACTGTTCGTCGAGAGGGCATATCAGGCACGATTCGTGACGAACGCCTCCATCAACCCGTCGACGCAGATCCGACGCGCGGTGATCGCGCGGCGCATCGCGGAGAGTCCCGTCTTCTGCGCGGCATCAGTGACGCAGAGTTCCGTCAGGATGCGCACAGCGCGATCGCAGTGGTCTTCCTCGACAGACGCATGTACGTAGTAGAAGTCGAGCGCGGACTTCGGAATTCCGTAGTGCTTTTCCAGCGCCTGCGCCATGCGCCCGACGTGCGTAGCATTGATTGACTCCGTCGCGATGTTACCGCCGCAGAGCGCCTCGATCGTGCCGGCGCGCTGGAGCGCGAACAGTTCGTTCTTCTCGATGATGGTCGTCGGCAGATAGTCGGTGTTGAATACTTCATCGCGCGTGAAACCGAGCGCTTCACACAGCCGCACGAAAAGAATCGAGTGGCCGGTCTGAGCGCCGCCGATGGTATCTTCGCCGCCTTCTTCAACGACGAGCGGGATGAGCGAGCGCTGCCGCTGGAGGTCGTCCCACGTCGGCGTCGCACCACCAACGGAGATGATCTTCCATGCCGCGTGCCGGAGCGTGTCAAGGAAGAACGCCCCCTGCTGGCGGATGATGTCGCGAACCTGATCGCGCGAGAGCTTGCCGTTCCAGATCAGATGGAATAACGGATGGTGCAGCCACGGGTGCGTGTCCTTCGCTTCCTTCAATAGCTGTCGCGCGAACTCGGCAGGCGGAAGCATCGTTGGTCTCCTTTCCGGGTCATCGATCGGAGCGTTCGAGGATATCGTCGGTGTCATTCTACGCCGCCGCGCCGCCGCCAGATAGGTTCAATCGAGTCGTGAATGTCGTGATAGCAAAATCGGAGTGTTGCTGAAGGACAGACGCTTCGGCACCGCGCCACCGCAGAGCGGTGCG
>QHXA01000591.1:1663-9033 GCA_003222755.1 Acidobacteriota bacterium | reverse complement strand
TAACCAGACGCCTCCGGTGTGTGCAAATGGACAAACTTAACTTGAGGCGCGGCTTTAGCCTACGCGTGATATAAACGTTGAATAATTTTGTCTCACGCAAAACGTGAAGGAGGTCGTAAAGTGCGACACCAGTGGATTGCAATCGTGGTGCTGTTGTTGTCACTGACAGCGCCTTTGTCCGCCGAAGCGGGTCAGCGTGGAGGCCAGCGTGGCGAGGGCGCCCAAACTGCCGCAGCCAATATACCGATTCCCCGATTTCCCGACGGCACTCCGAACCTATCGTGGGTCGATCCGAGTCAAAAAGGATACTGGCGTTCCGGAATGCACTGGGAATACGGCAAGGATCAATTAGATCCGAAGGCCAGAGAAGAGGGGCTGCCATATCAGCCTTGGGCCAAGGCCGTGCATGACTATCGTTTAAAAACCGAATCCAAGGATGACCCTGAAGTGTTTTGCCTTCCGCCCGGCGGGCCGCGGGCGACATCGACCATGGGACCGTGGGAATTCCTTCAACTGCCTGAGCAAAAACGCATTGTCAGAATCTTTCAAGAGGTTAGATCATTTACATGGATGGGCGTCCTCATCCGCAGGAAGCGTATGAATTCCCAACGTGGTTGGGTCATTCAGTAGGGCACTGGGAGAAGGACACGTTGGTCGTCGATACGGTCGGTTTTAATGAAGGACACTGGCTTGACCGCAGCGGGGATGTGCGTACCTCTAAAATGCACTTGATCGAACGCTTCACGCGTAACAGCTACACCAATATGCGCTATGAAGCCACAATCGATGATCCCGGCGCATACACAAAACCTTTCACAATTGGTTGGGACATCCGTTGGGTTCCTGGAGTTGAGATACAAGAATACGTTTGCCAAGAGAATAATAGGTACTTGGAACACTACGCGAATATCCAAATCGAAGGAGTGGATCCCGAGCTGCAAAGCGGAAAGTCACAACCGAAGCGGTAGAGTGCAGGGCCCGTCCGCGAGCCGGGTCCGTGCAACGCAGCCTAGGGCAGCCTATCGCAGCCGGACGTAGTCAGGCTTTGATTGCAGCCTTCACAAGCCGCCAGTGATGTATTTTGTCAGCTCGTGGATGTGGAATTCCTGGTCATCGATGATGCCGCGCACGACGTCACCGATCGAGATTACGCCCACGACTTTCTCCTCGACAACCACCGGCAGGTGCCGGACGCGGTTTTCAGTCATGAGAGCCATCGTCTGCTCGACAGTGAGATTCGGACGAGCACAGATGACCGGGCTGGACATGATCTCATGAACGTGAGTCTCGCGGGATGCCTTACCTTTAAGAATCACCTTGCGGGCGTAGTCGCGCTCGGAGACGATGCCGACGAGCTTCTCGCCCTCCATCACCAGGAGCGCTCCGACCCCCTTCTGGGCCATCTGATCGATGGCTTCGTAAACAGTCGCGTCAGGGCTCAAGGACCAGATGTCCCGACCCTTGTGGTTTAGTAGATCGGAGATCTGCTTCATTCGAAACCTGCCTTATTTTCGGACAAGAAATTTGCCGCTACATTAGCACTACAAACGGGCCGGTAAAAAGAAAAACGACGGCCGCGATTGGAAGAAGTTCAATTCGGCCAAAAACTGGGATTGCGCCTCAGCGCGGTTTCGTGCTAAATGCTGAGCCGAATTTATCCCAGGAAGCGATCTTGTTGACCGCAATCTTTTATTACATGGCCGGCGCCAGTGTCGCCAGCGCGCTGCTGGCCGTGACCCGGAAAAATCCAGTCCATAGCATGTTGTGGGTGCTGGCGCTTTTTCTGCACGTGGCGGGAATTTTCCTCCTGCTTGGAGCGGAGTTCCTGGCAGCGGTGCAAGTCATCGTGTACGCCGGCGCTATCCTGATGTTCTACCTGTTTGTTGTAATGCTGTTCAATTTGCCGGAGGAAGAAGCGCGGCCGCGTTTCGGTAATCATTGGCCGTTCGCCGCTGCGGTGGGGCTCAGTTTCGCAGCACTGGCCTGGGTTGCCCGAAGCGGATCCGGCATTGCACCTGCTCAAACGCGGCTCGCAACCGAAAGTGCGCCTCAAGGGAGCCTTGCGGCGATAGGCATGGTACTTTTCGGTCCTTTTGCTTTGCCGTTCGAAATCGCTTCCCTGTTGCTCCTGGCGGCAATTATCGGCGCCGTCGTTCTCGCCACGAGGAGAACAGCATGATCGTCTCAGTCGATCGATCCTGTTCGCGATCGGAACTTTTGGGTTCCTGGCCCGGCGCAACATCATCCTGATGCTCATCTCAGTTGAGGTCATGCTCAACGCAGTGAACCTCAGTCTAGCCGGCTTCAGCCGGCATCTGGGAGATCTGCGTGGCCAGGTTCTAGCGCTTTTCGTAATCGCAGTCGCAGCCGCGGAAGTAGGTGTCGGTCTGGGACTCGTGATCGCGTTGAATCGAAACAAGCCTGGCGCCGCTGTGGCGGATCTGACGAAGCTCAAATGGTAACGTTTTCGGTTGTACCGCTACTTGCTGTTCTCGTCTCCGCCCTGGGCGCGCTCCTCATTGCGTGGACAGGACAGCGTCGCGCCAATCTGAGGGAGTTCTGGTCTGTTGCGGCCGGCATCGTGATGTTTGGTCTTGTAGTCTCCACGGTGCCCGAGGTCCTGGCTGGCCGCACGCCCGGATGCGTTCTCTTCCGGATTCTCCCCGGCGTCGAACTGGCCTTTCGAGTCGATGCGTTCGGACTCCTCTTTGCCTCGGGGGCATCGCTTCTCTGGATCCTGACTTCGTTCTACTCGATCGGCTACATGCGTTCTCTTAAGGAGCACGCGCAAACGCGTTACTTTGCGTGTTTCGCTTTGGCCCTTTCGGCGACGATGGGTGTGGCATTCGCTGCCAACCTCTTTACCTTGTTTCTTTTTTATGAAGCATTGACCCTGGTCACCTATCCATTGGTAGGTCACAAGGAGACGGCCGAAGCCAAGGCTGGCGCGCGCAAGTACGTCATCTATCTTCTTGGCGCCGCCAAGATATTTCTGGTCGCAGCAATAATTCTGATTTACAACGTGGCGGGCACTCTGGACTTTCGCAGTGGCGGGATACTGTCCGCTACGCAGCTCACCGCGCAGCCGACGCTTCTCTTCATAATCTTCGCTCTATTTCTGTTTGGGTTCGCGAAGAACGCGCTCATGCCTCTGCACAGCTGGCTGCCGGCGGCCATGGTCGCGCCCACTCCGGTGAGCGCATTGCTTCATGCAGTGGCAGTGGTGAAGACCGGCGTTTTCTCCACACTTCGTGTTTTTCTTTTCATCTTTGGTCTGAACGCTATGCGCCAAGTTGGCGCCGACCAACTGGCTCTGGTAGCCGCTTCGGTGACGATCCTGGTCGCATCGCTCCTGGCGCTCGGCCAGGACAACCTCAAAGCCAGGCTGGCATTCTCAACTGTGAGCCAGCTCTCCTATATCATCCTGGGAGCGGCGCTCTTAAACTCTCGTGGCGTGCAGGGCGGGATCGCGCATATCACCAATCATGCCGTATCGAAGATCACACTGTTCTTTTGCGCTGGTTCAATTTACGTATCGACGCACAAGACTGAGATCAGCCAGCTCTCGGGCGTTGCCAAACGCATGCCGTGGACTATGGCCGCGTTTTCGCTGTCTTCCCTGAGCATTGTGGGCATACCCCTCACGAGCGGGTTCGTCTCAAAATGGTATCTCGCTGTCGGTGCAGTGGACCATCAGAGCCTGGGCTTATTAGGCGTACTCCTCATCAGCTCACTTCTTAGCGCTGCCTATCTTGGTCAGATTCTGTACAAGGCCTACTTCGAATTCGAAGCGGAGTCACCGGGTCACGAAGAAGTTCGAGAGGTTCCCTGGATGGTCGCGCCCCTTGCGATCTGCGCCGCCGCAAGCCTGCTGCTGGGCCTCTTTCCCGGTCTCGTCCTGAGTCTGGCCGGGAGGATCATGCCGTGAGCTTTCTGCAGAGGCAACTGGAAGATCCCGTCCGCTTTGCCAGGATCAAACGTCTTTTCTATGCCGGTCTCGCGCTGGTGGCAGTGGCTGAAATCGTACTGCCGCGTCTCTTTCATGGCACTGAGTCGCATTTTTCATTCGAGGATTTTCCTGCCTGGGGCTCTCTCTACGGATTAGTTTCCTGCGTGGCCATTATCGTCGTGTCGAAACTTATCGGAAAACTCTGGCTCATGCGCCGCGAGGACTACTATGACTCTTGAGTGGTTGCACCCCGGACTCTTGCTCATCGTGGGTGCGTGGGCCTTGCCGTTGCTCAAAGGCAGGCTGAAGCGGACGGCGATGCTCGTATTGCCTGCCGCTGCCCTGATTGACTGTTTGCTGATGACGCCTGGAACTTATGGCGTAACGAGTTTCCTTGGACAAGAGCTCGTGTTCGGCCGCGTGGACCGCCTGAGCCTGGTCTTTTCGTATGTGTTTTCGATCATGGGTTTCCTCGGCATGGTGTACGCACTCCATGTTAAAGACGATTCGCAACACGTGGCCGCGCTGACTTACGTCGGGGGCGCACTCGGAGTGACGTTTGCCGGAGATTTCCTTTCCCTTTACGTCTTCTGGGAACTCATGGCGATTTCATCCTCGCTTTTGGTGTTGCTGCGCCGCGAGACATCTGCCGTGGGAGCCGGATTCCGTTATCTCCTGGTTCACATATTTGGCGGACTCCTTCTACTCGCAGGAATTGTGTTGCATTGGTCTCAAACGGGGTCGCTTGCATTCGGAGATATGGCAGCTTATTCCGGTGGCCTGGCCTGGGCGATGATCCTCGCCGCCTTTCTTCTTAATGCGGCGGTTCCCCCGCTGGGTGCATGGCTTCCTGATGCGTACCCCGGGGCCACTGTCACGGGTGCGGTCTTCATGACTGCGTTCACCACCAAGTCTGCGGTCTACGCGTTGCTCCGTGGATTCGCAGGGACGGAACTTCTGGTGTGGTTAGGTGCGGTGATGGCAGTGTACGGCGTCGTTTACGCGGTACTCGAAAACGATGCGCGCAGGTTGTTGGCCTACCACATCATTAGCCAAGTTGGGTACATGGTCTGTGGAGTGGGAATCGGGACCGCGCTCGCCACAAACGGCACCACTGCCCATGCCTTCGCGCACATCCTTTATAAGGCGCTCCTCTTCATGGGAGCGGGCGCCGTCCTGCAGACGACCGGACTGAGAAAATTGAATGAGATGGGCGGGCTCTACAAAACGATGCCGATAACGCTCGGACTCTATATGATCGGCGCGTTTGCGATTTCGGCAGTACCGTTGTTTAGTGGCTTCGTCAGCAAGTCCATGGTCGTCGCTGCGGCTGGTGAGAACCACCGTGCGGTGATTTTTCTTATGCTCACTTTAGCCTCGGCCGGAACCTTCTTACACACGGGCTTGAAGCTTCCTTATTACATGTTTTTCGGAAAAGATTCAGGCAAGCAAGGCAAAGAACCGCNNGGAATATGCTTGTGGCCATGGGGCTGGCCGCGGCCGCGTGCATTTTGATCGGAGTCTTTCCCGGACTGTTATATGAGCGCCTGCCAAACCCAGTGGATTTCGTTCCCTATACTCTGCAGCACGTCACAAGCACACTCGGCATGTTGGGCTTCACTGCGTTGGGTTTCTTTCTGCTGCTCAAACAGCTTGACCCGGTGCCCACGATCAGCCTCGATACGGACTGGTTCTATCGCCGCGGCGCGACCGGCCTGCTGACTCTGGTGCGCGGACCGCTGGCGCGTCTGGAGTACGGTTTCGTTGGAGAGATCTATGAGTTTGTGATTCGGCGGCCTGTGCTCGGCGCGGCAAATTTCTTTCGCAAACTCGACAGTTTCGTGGTCGATTCTGCAATTGTCGGTGTGGGACGTTCGACCCAAAATTTGAGTCAAGTCTTGAGGAGCATGGTGAGCGGCAATCCCCAGCACTATGGATTGATCATGGCGGCCGGAGTGGTGGCACTTCTGGCTGTGGCAATTTTTGTACGATGAGCGCTTATCCTGTTCTCACGACCACAACATTCCTGCCCGTTATCGGTGCAGCTTTGATCCTGCTCTTCGGTCGCGAGCGGCTTGCGCGTTGGCTTGCTCTGGCGACGACGCTTGGGACTTTCGCTATCTCGATACCCGTCTACGTGCATTTCAACAAGGGGTCCAATGCTCTGCAATTCGTCGAGACTGCAGCATGGATCCCGTCATTGAACATCAGCTACGGGATGGGCGTGGACGGTATCAGCCTTCCATTCATCTTCCTTGCCACGCTTTTGAGCATCCTCTGCGTCGGCGCCTCATGGGCTGCGGTCCAAACGAGAGTACGGGAATTCTATGCGGCGCTGATGATCGCGGAGACGGCGATGATCGGGCTGTTTGCAGCATCGAATCTTTTTCTCTTTTTTGTTTTCTGGGAGCTCATGCTCATTCCGGTTTTTCTCCTCATCGGTGTGTGGGGAGGTCCGGGGCGAGTCTACGCCGCGGTCAAGTTTCTGATCTTCACGCTGTCCGGAAGCGTGCTGATGCTTGTGGGCATCATCGTTATATACCGCACCTGCGGCACGCTGGATTTCAAAGCGCTGGCAGTTGCCAGAGCAAGCCTTCAGCCGGCACAGCAAGCATGGCTCTTCGCGGCCTTTCTGGCTGCCTTCGCGGTTAAGGTCCCAATGTTTCCAGTGCATACCTGGCTCCCCAACGCACACACGGAGGCCCCAACAGCGGGAAGCGTGATTCTGGCGGGTATCCTTCTCAAGATGGGCGCGTACGGTTTTCTGCGCGTGTCGCTCCCTATATTTCCACATGGCGTGCAGCTCTTCCTGAAGCCCATGCTCGTCATATCCGCGGTGGCAATTGTTTGGGGTGCGTACGTGACTCTGGTCCAGACGGACGTCAAGCGGCTTATCGCCTTCTCGAGTGTCAGCCACATGGGCTTTGTGACGCTCGGTATCTTCACGCTCAATCGGACCGGTGTCGAAGGTGCAATTCTCCAGATGGTCAATCATGGAATCATCTCGGCGGCGCTCTTCTTGTGCATCGGAATGATCTATGAGCGCACGCACACGCGGGAAATCAAAGATTATGGTGGTGTCGCCAAAACCGCGCCGATCTATTCGACATTACTTGCGCTGTTTTGTCTGGCAGCCGCGGGAACTCCGGGTTTGAATTCATTTATAGGGGAGTTTCTTATCATCGGCGGCGCCTTCAAGACCCAGGCCTGGCTTGGTGCGATGGCGGTGTGGGGCGTCGCCTTGGGGACGGCTTATGTGATCTGGCTCTACTACCGCATGGTCATGGGCGAGATGAATCCAGCGCTTGTCGGGCTCAAACTCGAACTGAATGCTCGTGAAGTAGCTACGTTGGCCCCGCTGGTCTTCCTCGCAGTGTTCCTCGGCGTTTACCCGGATTACGTCCTTTCCTACCTTCATGCT
>QHXA01000591.1:0-1566 GCA_003222755.1 Acidobacteriota bacterium | reverse complement strand
CTTGTCGGCATGTCGCTCGCACTGATCCTCGTGGCGCGCCGGATCAAAAAAACGTCTCGAGCCACATTCGCGACGGTGTTAGCTGCGATAGCTGCTGCTCTGGCTTCGGGCTGGGTATCGTCCTGGGGCACCAACACCGGGTTTGCGGGGATGATCATAGTGGATGGCTACTCGCAATTCTTCAAGGTTCTCATTGCCGCCACGCTGGCTCTCGCCGCTCTTCTTTCGGTAAGAACCCTCGAAGGAATTCCGCGTGGCGAGTACCATGCTTTGCTCCTGTTGGCAGCAACAGGAATGATGCTTGCGGTTTCCGCCCATGATCTGTTGCCTCTCTATCTGAGCCTGGAGCTCATGACACTCTGTTCATACATTCTGGTCGGAATCAGAGTGGAGAGACCCACATCCAACGAGGCTGCGATCAAGTACTTCCTTCTTGGCTCCTTCGCCTCGGCTCTCCTTATTTACGGCATAAGCCTGACGTACGGCATTACCGGCACTACAGACTTTCCAGGAATTGCTTCCGCTCTCTCCGGACACGGCCCTGGAAGCAACGTGCTGCTTCTGGTGGCTATTGGACTAGTGGCGGCAGGACTTGCTTTCAAGATTGCGGCTGTGCCGCTGCATGCCTGGGCGCCGGACGCTTACCAGGGTGCGACCGCGCCGGTTGCGGGGTTTTTGGCTGCAGGCTCCAAAGCCGTTGGCCTGGCGGCACTGGGGCGGGTATGTCTGGCCGCATACGGTTCTGAGTCCCACGTGTTGTCCGTGCTTTTGGCGGGGCTCGCTGGCCTCTCTATCATCGTCGGCAGCGTCATCGCTCTATCGCAAACCGATATGAAACGCATGCTGGCCTATTCGTCCATTTCGCATGCGGGTTATGCGCTGCTGGGTCTGATCGCCGGTACTCCCGAAGGAGCATCGGCGACCATGACGTATGCCTTCTTCTATGTCTTCATGACGCTTGGAACCTTTGGTGTGGTCGTCGCGCTGGGTGAGCGCGGCGAGAAACTGGACGGCTATCGAGGACTGGCCGCACAGCGGCCTGGGACAGCAGTAATCATGCTGCTCTTTCTCATGTCACTGACCGGAATTCCGCCAACGGCGGGATTCGCGGCCAAATTCTATGTGATCCTGAGCGTAGTGCGCTCAGGTCATATCGCGCTTGCGGTTCTGGCCGTGGCCTGCAGTGTGGTATCCGCTTTCTTCTATATGCGAGTGGCCGTCTTGATGTACATGAATGAAGCAGAGGAACCCGCACCATCACGCTTCCCGGCACCGGTGTTCGCAGCGCTGGCTGTGGCTGCTTTGATCACGGTGATCGGCGGAATCTCGCCGGGCAGTCTCGCGGCCTGGGCCGTCTCGCCGTAATCGCCTACGAAGCAGCGGACCCAGGCTTGCTGAGTCCAGAACTAGCCGCTGGCATTCGCCGTGTGAAGGGAGTGCGCCGGCTGGGCGTGCGGTTGTGAAACCCTCTTGCGACGCGGCTTAACGACTAGTTGAGCTTTAACCAGACGTACATATTCGGCCGACGGAGAAGGATCAGTGATCTCAACGTTGCGAGCGAGCCAA
>QHXA01000590.1:3197-3641 GCA_003222755.1 Acidobacteriota bacterium | reverse complement strand
AAGAAGTAGGGGACTTTTAAATTACCGCGAGTTCCGTTCCGGCGCGACGTTCATCAACTTCTGCAGCAAAGCCACCGTCTTCTCTTCCCGGCGCGGAGGCTGGCCTTCAAAGTAAACGCCTTGCGCCCAGTTCAGCGGAGTTCGTCCCTGAGCCCTCGCACCGCCTTCTGTGCTGCCGGTGTCCTTGGCGTACAGATTGGCGCCATGGTCTATCAAGAACTGAACGGCTTCAGGCAATCCCTTGAATGCCGCGCCATGCAAAGCGGTCAGGCCGGAAGGTCCTCCGGAGTTGGGTTTGCCATCATTGACGGCATTGACATCGTTGCCCAGTTCCAGACACATCCTGAGAGATTCAACGAGGTTTTCATTTCGCGTATAGACTAAGCTTGGCAGCCAACCCACTCCGGCTGCAGCCATCAAAGGAGTGGTCTTATCCGACGCTGT
>QHXA01000590.1:0-3124 GCA_003222755.1 Acidobacteriota bacterium | reverse complement strand
AACGGCGTCGCGCCAACCTCGGATTGCCAGGTCGGGTTACCTCCTCCCCGAAAAGGTAGCTTCGATACCAGCCTGGCATTCACGTTCGCACCGTGGTCCAGGATCATTTGGATGAGATCCAAAAAATCCAGATTGTCTGGCTTAGCCTGAGGAACTTCGGACGTCATCACATTGCGCTGGTCTAGCGCGGCGTATAGCGCCGTCTGGCCTTTGCCGTCGGCCAGATTCGGGTCCGCGCCACGCTGTAGAAGAAACGCAGCGAGTTCGTTGTGCGCGTTCGTAATGGCAATCACAAGTGCCGTGGTCCCGTCGGCCATCGGCAGGTTGATATCGGCCCCAGCATCAAGTAGAGCACGCGCCGACTCCTTGTCGTTTTGCCGCGCCGCCAGGATCAGAGCACTAATACAGCCGCCTCCGGTAGGCTTTGGCCGGACAGCCGGTCCTGCTACGCCAAAAACCGGTTCAGGCCGCCGAAAGTTCGTGGGTGGACAAACGGGCTGAGGAGCACGTTCGGCCGGTGCAGCGCCACGTTGGCCGGCATTCTGCTGTGCGGGCTGGCCGCCGCCTCCGCCACCCCGCCGCGCGCCTCCGGCAGGAGCGTCAGCATTGGAACGCGCATTGACTTCGGCGCCGTGTTCGAGCAACAGCTTCACAACTGCCGGATGTCCTTCCGACGCGGCCCACATCAACGCGGTGTGCCCTTTAGATTTTTCCTTAACGTTTATATCCACTCCATGGTCGAGCAGCACTTTCACTGCTTCCACATTGCCGCTGCGCGCAGCCATCATCACAGGTGTCTCTCCAAGCTCCGACAGAGGCGCCTTCGGATCCGCGCCGGCCTTCAGCAATTTTTCAATCATGGCCGCATTACCGTTAATGCACGCAAGAGACAGCGGAGTGACACCGAAGCGATTCGCCGCCTTGACATTCGCGCCTGCCCGAATCAGCAGTTCTGCCATTTCTAAATCGTCGAAATGTACCGCCCAATGGAGCGCCGTCGCGCCATCAGCTTGTCCCGCATTCACGTCAGCCTTTTGTTGCAGCAGCGAACGTACGCCGGAAAGATTTCTTTTCATCGCCGCATCGGCGACATCGCTCCCGGCTGCTGCGATCCCATTGCTGACGCAGAGCAACACGAACACACAACATGCTGCAATCAAGCACCGAAGCCTCATATTCGCTGTCTCCGTTGAATCTGTAGCTTATTCCACTACATTGTTTGGCGATTGTCGAATGTTTGATATGTACGAATCGCCTATTTATCGGGACCGTATGTCTTGACGAGATAGTCGAGAAGAGTCGAGGTGTCATCGTCTGACAACTCAGCACCTTTGCCTTTCATGCGTTCCACGATTGTCTGCCAGTCGGCCAGATTCACGTGCTTCGCCTGCACGCGATTCAAGTTGTGACATGTCGTACAGATCGTATCGAGTAATTGTTTGCCCGGGCTGGCCGCCACGACCTGTACGGGCTTTGCCGACAATATCGCCATGATATCGGGAACCGGCTTGCCGATGGCGGCGTAAAGATCAGCTCTCGTGACGGCTCCCGGACCGTGAAGCGGAAGGATCTTTTCAAAATCAAGTTTCAGCCTCTCGACGTTCTCGACGAGATTGGTCGTGTTCCGATTCACAGCAGGCGCCGCAGGGGGCGCAGCCGCATTCGCTGCTGCCGGAGTATAGACGTCGACTTCGATGAGGATTTTTTCCTTTGGCAAAAACGCCAGGAGGATTCCATCGTTGTGCGGATTGCCCTTTATCAGGTGAAGCTCCAAAGTACGAGTGCCATCGCTCAGCACTTTCTTATCGCCAACGGTCTCAACAGTCGCCTTCTTCTGGGACCGTGCGAGCCTATCGGGATTCAGTGTCCGCGGTGCTGAGAAAGCCTTATCGTAAAATTCTTTATTAATCTCGTGCGTCACAATCGTCGCACCCTCATCCACGTAGGTGCGTAGTCCACCGGAGTGGTCAAAGTGATGGTGCGTATTCACCAGATACCGGATCGGCGTATTCGGAATGAGCTTCTTCACTTCGGCGATGACGGCGAGCGAACGCTGCTCGTTCAATGGGCCTTCGATTACAGCGATATGGTCGCCGAACTCCACGGCTACGCTGTGATGAGTTCCGCCCTTCAGATAGAACACGCCATCGGCGACTTTCTCGGTTTGAACCGACAGAGTGCCAGTTGTTGTGCCTGCGGGAGCCGGCGGAGCTTGAATATTAACGGCTGCGTTCGGCTTTACATCCGAGACGGAAAGGATCAACACCGGAAAGCCAGCCTGCTTCTCGACAATCATCGTCGGGAATTTCACGCCACCGAAATCCTTGTACTGGCTATACCACGCTTCGACAAGCATGTCGCCGACGACATCGTTATCGATCCAGGTCTGGATCCTTTCGACTAAATTCTGATCGTTGATGAATCCGACGAACTTGTACTTGTTTTGTAAGGTGAACGTCACAACATTGTATTTCGATCCAGCTATGGTCTCGGATTTCACGCTGGCGTTATTTGCCATGGCTCCTTTGATGAAACCAAAAGGACTCAGCCAATATTTGAATTGGATATCCCACGGCGAATCGGACGAGATGTACTCGTTCTGTGTTTGGTCTGTACCGCCCTGGACACGAACTAACTGCACGTGGGATGCAGTGGCAGCAAAGTCCATCTCACGGATATACGTTTTCACCCGGACGACAGGCCATGCCACCTTCGGATTGATGTTCTGTCCGATGCCGGAATTGGAGCCCATGCCCGAAAACTGAATCGCCCTCAGACTTTCCGCCCCCATCGCCTTCGCCACACTTGTCAGTAGAGTCTTAGCGGCAACCGCATCTTGAGCCACGATGATTGCTGGAATTGCACCTAACAGGCAGGCCAACACAGACACCGCCGCGTACTTCTTAAGCATGTTCCTCCGTGTAAGGGGAAATTTCCGAGCGATTATCCTATGCGACTTCGCAACAGGCAATGAGATTGAGGAAAGCTTCGATGAAGCTTGAGAAACCTTGACATGTGCCAGAGGGTGATGTCAAATGCGGCGAACCTAAAACCGCTGACACCCTGAATGATATACACGGACGAACGTTACGACAACTATCCGACCATCGCCGTTCGCCCAACC
>QHXA01000615.1 GCA_003222755.1 Acidobacteriota bacterium | reverse complement strand
CGACGTGAAGCGCGTCACTATGGAAGTTTCCGGTGCTATCGAACCAGGTCGGATGGTCGGGATCATCATTGAAATCCGCCACGTCGACGACCAGTGTGTCTCCTTCCCACTTTGCCCTCGAATCACCGTTGTAGAAGTCGATTCCCGGCAAATGTTCGCTCTCATTGATGTAGACGCTACGGTAGTTGTGAACGAACTCGTACGTGATTTGAATCATCTTCGGGGTTTGCGTGATCTGGAAAGGGAACGGGATATATGTAATGCGCGGCACGCCAGGCTTGAAGCAGTACGCGACCGGATCCTTTGCTCGGTTCTTGTAATTCGCTTGCCGCTTGGCCAACGCGGTGGGAAGATACGGAATCTTGCCGTCGGGCGGATCCACGATGGCGCCTTGTCCTGCACGAACTCCATAGGAAGCTGCATGCGGCTCAATATTTCCGTCGAGCGAATAATCAAGGACCTGCCATATCCCGCTCAGGTCGGGCTTGCCATCCGCGGCCCGCGGGATTGCAGGACCGGCCGGGGCCTGACCTCTTGCCGGTGTTGCCTGACCTCGCGCCCCTGCTTGGCCGCCGGCACTCAATACGGCAACTGAAAAAACCAAGGCCGCAATTAAAGTGACTAGCGACAGGATAATTACTGGAACTCTCATCTAAATAAACACTCCTAAGGAGGTTGAATCTTGTCTGTTACCGGCGTTCTGAAGGTCGGGGGTCTACTTCGTCTCTACTTCGGGCGGCGCGCCGCTCAGGCCGAGAACGGTCTTTCCATCGCCTCGCGTCACACCTTGTGCAAAGAGGTGATTTGAGCCGTCCTTCGCAGGAATACCGCGCAGCGTGACGGTTTCACCCTTTGTCACCATTTCCTCGACCATTGGTTTCGTCCACCCGTTGCGGTAAAGCACGTTGACGGGGGGAGTCTCACCTTTCCAGAGGGTTTTCGATCCGTCGGGATTTGTAACCTCAACGTGAATCCACGAATGCGGATTGACCCATTCGAAGTTCACCATTTTTCCCATCAACGTGAGTGACTTCGACTGGTCGTATTCCGCTGAAAATGAATGATGGGCGAGCAATGGTACCGTCGCCAGCAGAGCGAACGCTGCCACCATAACGGCGAGCTTTGTTCTCATTGTGTTTGGCCTCCAAATATTTAAATGCGTCGGGGACAAAGTTACTTTTACGCTTGTGATAAGTCAACATCGCTTACGGACGTAACGCAAAAGTAAATAAACCATTTCCGGCTGCAACTGAAACGTATTGTTTGCCGTTTACCGCATATGTGATCGGACCGTTTGCGACCTGTCCTCCGAGCATGGATTTCCAGAGCAGCTTACCGTCCCGCGCATCGAGCGCGTAAAAGTATCCTTCACGTCCGCCGGCAAAAACCAAGTTTGTTGTCGTCGTGAGCACGCCGCTGTCGGTGACTTGCGACATCTTGAATGCCCACTTCGCATCACCCGTCTTGGGATCGATTGCTTTGGTCGAGCCGTAATATCCTTCGTCTTCGATTCGTGTGTACGTGTTCGTCGCAGTCAGGCCAACATCGGCTGTGAATCCGCCGCCGGCGAAGTTCACGCCCGGCTTGTACTCCTGGTCCCGCTTCGTGAATACAGATGACGTTTCTTCCCACGCCGGAATATAAAACAATCCCGTTCGCGGACTGAATGCCGGGTTGTACCAGTTGGTGCCGCCTTGGTTACCCGGATACACGCGGATACCATTGGTCGACGTTTGCACGGCGCGAATCGGCTTGCCTTTCGCGTCGAAGCCGCTCGTCCAGTTCACTTTGACGAACGGCTTACCAAGCAGGAACTCGCCGGTCGCGCGATCGAGCACATAGAAGATGCCGTTGCGGTTCGCCCACATCATCACTTTGCGCGGCTTGCCTTGCCACTCGATGTCAGCGAGCACGGGGACTTGCGTCGAGTCGTAGTCGAACTCATCGTGGGGTGAAAACTGGTAATGCCACTTGAGCTTGCCGGTATCCGCGTCCAACGCGACGACGGAGCACGTGTAAAGATTGTCCCCCGGCCGAGGATCGCCATTCCAATCTGGTCCGGCGTTTCCTGTGCCCCAATAAACGAGGTTCAGCTCCGGATCGTAGCTGCCCGGCGTCCAGATGGAACCGCCGCCGTGCTCCCATGAATTGCCGCCCCATGTTTCATGTCCGGGTTCGCCGGGTTCGGGAATCACGTGGAAGCGCCACTTCTCGTTGCCGGTCTTTGCGTCGAATGCTGCGACGTAACCACGGATGCCGTATTCACCACCGGCGGGCCCGAGAATGACTTTGTCTTTGACGATAAGCGGTGTGACCGTGAATGAGTAATCGCTGGGAAGACCCGTGTTGGGTGATTCCACTTTCACGTTGAAGATCTCCCGGCCCGTTTTCGCATCGAGCGAAATGAGATGGGTGTCGATGGTGGCCAGGTAAAGCCGGTCGCCTTGAATCGCGAGACCTTTATTGTTGCGGCCGCAGCAGGTTTTCGATTCGGCTGGGCTATACGAATACGTCCAGTAGATCCGGCCGGTCGCCGCGTCGAGCGCAACCACTTCGTACGCCGGCGAAGCGGGTTTCACCGTGTACATCACCCCGTCGACAACGAGCGGCGTCGCTTCGAACTTCGTCGTGCCATCCATCGCGCGGACTTGCAGCACCCATTGCAGCTCGAGGTTCTTCACGTTATCCGGTGTGATTTGGTTCAACAAGCTGTAACGCTGATTGAAAAATGTGCCGCCATACGTCAGCCAGTTTTGCGGCTCTTTATTCGCATTGAGAATTCGTTCGAAGGGAACTTGTTGGGCAGAGACCGTAACTGCGACGAATAACAGGAAAATGGAAAGTCGGCCTTTCATCACTGCACCTCACCTTTCAAGGAGAACAAATACGCCAGCAGGTCCGACAACTCTTGAGGCGTCAATTTATCGCGATAGGATGGCATCGCCGATTTGACGGCGCCGAACTCGCGCAGATCTGATCGTTGCAGCGTGAGCAGCCGCTCTTTCGAGTCGAAAAGCTGGACTGTGAATGGATCGATGTTGAGGAGCCGCCCCGTGATGACCGAGCCGTCCTTGAGAACCGCGCGATACATCCGATTGGCCGGCGCGATCTCAGCATCCGGGTCGAGCAGGTCGCGCTGCAACTGCGCCACGATCGTCGCAGCCGTTGGCGGGGGAGGAGGCGTGCCTTGAAAACCGACGAAACGAAATAGCGGAG
>QHXA01000614.1 GCA_003222755.1 Acidobacteriota bacterium | reverse complement strand
TTAACACATCTTTTTGCGGCACGCACGAATTTACGCTACTGCGGCTAAAAAGGTTCCCCAAAGCTGAAATGTGGTTCGATGCTCCCACTCGTTTGACAGTATCGTGACGATCATGTGATAGTCACTGTATGCGAACCATTCTGGCGACACGGCCACCGATCACGAAGTCGGTAGAGCTCATCGAACGCGGTCTCCCCTGGATCGAAGCTGAAGCGCTCGCCGCGGCGCTTGGTATCTCGCTGGATCGGCTGGCGTCGCTGCTCGACATTCCTCAGGCGACGTTTTTCCGGCGAAAAAAGGCCCGGCGCTTCAATAAACAGGAATCGGATCACCTGCTGCGATTCACGCGCCTGTGGTGGCTGGCCTGCGACGTGTTCGAAAACGAAGAAGGCGCGCGGGTGTGGCTGAAGATGCCGCAGTTCGGATTGAACGGCGCGATTCCGCTCGAATACGCGAACACCGAAGCCGGCGCCCGCGAGGTCGAAGACCTCCTGCGCCGTATCGACTATGGCCTGCTGGCATGACCGACGTCATCTGGCGGATCGAGAAGGCGAAGCGCGCGGCAAGCGCAACCTCGGGCGAGGGAGGAAGGGTTGCTGGAGGCCGGTGGACCTCTCCCGGTTATCCGGCGATCTACTGTGCTGAACACCTATCGCTGGCAATCGTGGAGGTGCTCGTTCACGCTCCCGGCCCACGCGAACGTGATGTGTCACGGGTGCGGTTCCGGATTCGGCTCGATCGTGCGCTCGCTGAGCGCGTGCCCGAGAAGCAGATCCCACGGGATTTTTCACCACGTACGCCGTACGCCATCACACGGGCGCTCGGTGACGCGTGGCTGTTGTCATCACGCCGCCCGGCGCTTTCCGTTCCGAGTGCGATTGTGCCTACCGAGCGCAATTTCATTCTCAATCCTATGCACGCCGATTTCAGCAGGATCTTGTGGCACGAGCACGAACCGATCATGTTGGACCATCGGCTCTGGATGGCCGGACCAGTGACGTGAAACCCACTCGAGCGCGTATTCTTGTGTGCTCATAGCGATGAGGCTATGCGCTACGCGTCTATCCTCCTATTTAGGTGCGGCTGTAAGGTACGTGCCGCGACCGCTGGCGACCAACTCTCCTTCCGAGTTGTAGAGGTACGCTTCAGCCGTCGAATACTGGCTGCCCATGCGCACCACGCGTCCTTTCGCAGTGATATCGCCCGGCATCGCGGCCTTGTGATAGTCCACCCGCAGGTCTATCGTCGGCACCGGACGGCCGAGTCTTGCGGCGATTGCGTAATCAGCGGCCACATCGACTATCGCGGCAAGGATGCCACCGTGCGTGTAACGGCGCTCGGGATGGATCACCCACTCCTCACGCCAGGCGGCCTTGATCTCGACGCCGTCGTATCCCGCTTCTGTCACCGTGAAGTTGAGCCACTGGTTAAACGGCCCGCGCGTGATCAGCTGTTGGAGTTTTTCGATGCCTATCGCTTCGTCGCTCATGAGACCTCCCTTGTGAAATTTTGAAATTGGACGAATCCTGCATCTCAAATCCGAAATCCGAAATCGCAAATTGGACCTCCGCGTCTCCGACAGTCCAATTTGCGATTTCGGATTTGAGATGCAGGATTCGTCCAATTTCGAAATCTTCAAAAGCCCTTCACCACCCACTCCCGCAGGCGTTGCTTGTCGATCTTGTTAGTGCCTGCGAGCGGCAACTGTTGAAGGAAAAAGACACGGCGCGGGTGTTGGTAAGCGGGGCCGTTGGCCAGAGCGAATTGCTTGAGATCTTCTTCGGTGGCTCGCGCACCCGTGCGCAGCACCACGAAGGCGTACGGCACCTGGCCTTTTATTTCATGATCGAACGGCATCACCAGCGCCTGATGCACGGCGGGATGGCGCTCGAGCAACGTCTCGACCTCTACAGGAAAGATGTTCTCACCGCCGCACACGAACATGTCGTCGTTGCGCCCGACGAAATAATAGAAACCTTCTTCATCGCGGCGGCAGATGTAGAACCAACCATCACGCAACCGGTCGGCCGTTTCAGCCGGCAAGTTGTGATAGCCGAGCAACACGCCGGGATTCTTCACCACAAGTTCACCTTCATTTGCTTCCGAACCGCCAACGAGCTTGGCTTCGGTTCCAGGATACGGCATACCAATTGAGCCTGGCGGAGACGCCTTGCCTTCGGGATGCGGGCCGAGCGGCACCGGCCCGCCCTCAGTAACTCCGTACACAACCAGCGGCTCGGCGTTCGGAAAACATTCCTTCAGTTCCGTCAGCAATTGCGGCGAAGATTTGGCGGATCCCATCATCACCGTGCGCACGGAGAAGGTGTCGACATTGTTCAGTAGATCCTTGCGCGCGAGCACCATCGCCATCATTGTGGGCACGCCTGAGATCACGGTACAGCGGTAACGTCCGATCGCGTCGATGTAGCGCTCGACGGAGAACTGCGGCAGTAGAGGCAATGTCGCGCCGGCCGTCAATCCTTGCTTGATCGCATTCAGCGCGTTTTTGTGGTAGAGCGGCGCGGCAACAAGAATTACATCACGCTCTGTCGTGCCGCGTGTATGCGCCAGGATACGGCGGCTCCAGTTCTGTCCGTAGTGCGTAAGCAACACGCCCTTGGGCCGGCCCGTCGAGCCCGACGTGTAGCATTGGATCGCAACCGAATCAAGCACGGGTTCGAAGGCCTGAAAAGATCCGCTATCCAGAAAAGGCGCAAACCCATCCGGACCTCTACCACCAAATTCGACAACGCGCAGTTCGCCGGGAACGAGACGTTTCGATTCCGGTTCGGCAAACACGAGGCGTGCAGCGGAATCGAAAAGGATATAAGAGACCGTATCCGCTGAAAGTTTCACGTTAATAGGAACCGGCACAACACCCGCGCGCATCGCACCCAGCAGGGCAATCACAAACTCGACGCGATTGAGCGACAGAATGCCGACGCGATCGCCGAGCTTGAGTCCACACCGAACCACGCCGCGCGCACAAGCGTCGCACGCGGCGTCAAGTTCGCGGAAGCTCCATGGGCGCGGTCGTTCTGGATCGCGAAGGTCCGTGATCGCCGTACGGCTGGACTCCGCATGCTCGGCAAACAGCAGTCCGAGGTTGCCGGGATAGCCGCGGGGTTCTGGTTTGAGAACGGTCATTTGTTAAAGAGATTCTACGGGCGAGTTCGCCATTCAATGTCACAAAAACCGTGGACATCGACAGCAACGGCTTCTATCCTTCGCTGCAACTGGTTACTAACCCAAATGACCGCAAAAAAATGAACGGGTGGACCTCCATGGGCACGAAGAAGAAGCAGAACGATGCTGATGTCAATCGGAGAGATTTCCTAAAGAAATGCCGCCATGAATGGCGGTAAAGGCTAAAGCCTCAGAGCCTATTCCAAGATCCTGACGACTCGCGCGTTTGGATGTAGGCGCGGGGAAGGAAAAAATTGCAGCCAATTTCAGAGTTCCTGATGTCAGGGAAATCATTGCTGATCCGAACTCTCGAGCAACAGATTTCCGGCCGACATCAGGAGTTCTGAATCTTTTCTTCTGAACGTCGAAAGTCCAGTCCCTGAAATCCAGCCGTTCTAACTTCAGAGATCCTGATCTAACCAAGCATTTGTAGGCAAATAAGGAAATCAGAATGAGACGGGAAGTCCCCTCCTTGACCAAGGAGGGGACTCTTCGCTTCACAACGATTCACTCTGAATTCCTCGACCTCAGGAGTTCTTAACTTTTCTCCCGGGCTGCCGCGTGGTCCATTGAATCCGCCGAAACAAGGCTATCCAAGGCGGCCGTGAGGCCGCCCTTTCGATGCGGCACGCCCGCAAGCGCGAGCCCCATCTCGACGCCGGCGAGTGTTCCGGCCAACATGAGATCGTTGAAGCTGCCAAGATGTCCGATGCGGAAGACCTTCCCCTGGAATTTCGCAAGGCCAGTCCCAAGGGACATGTCGAATTTTTCGAGGATGAGTTTTCGGAACCGATCGGCATCGTGACCGGGCGGCATAAAGACAGCTGTGACCGTATCCGAGTATTCGTCAGCGCGCTCACAGACGATTTCCAGACCCCACGCCCGCACGGCCGCCCGAGTGGCTTCGGCATGGCGCCGCTGCCGCGCGAACACGTTGGGGAGACCTTCTTCGTGCAACATTATTAGAGCTTCGCGCAGGCCGTAGAGAAGAGTGGTGGGAGGCGTATACGGGAAGAAGCCTACAGTATTCTGTTTCAGCATCTCCTCCCAGTCCCAATAAGCCCGCGGCAGCTTCGCGCTCTTATTCGCGCGGCGCGCTTTGTCGGAGATCGCGTTGAAGCTGAGACCCGGAGGCAGCATGAGACCTTTCTGCGATCCGCCGATCGAGACATCGACTTCCCATTCATCATGCCGATAGTCCGACGAAGCGAGAGATGAAATCGTGTCCACCATCAGCAGAGCCGGATGATTCGCCTGATTCATGGCGCGGCGAATCTCGGCGACGCGACATCTGACTCCGCTGGACGTCTCATTGTGCACAACCATGACCGCCTTGACGGCGTGGTTCCTGTCGGCTTTGAGGCGTGTTTCCACGTCTTCGGGCTCAACTCCCCTCCTCCAGTTTCCCGGTACAAACTCGACCTGGACACCCATTCTTTCGGCGAGGTTCTTCCACAGAGTCGAGAACTGTCCAGTCTCGAATGCGAGGACGTGGTCGCCCGGCGAAAGCGTATTTACGATGGCGGCTTCCCAGGCTCCTGTACCTGATGCGGGAAACATCACGACCGGGCCCGAAGTTTGGAAGACAGTGCGGAGTCCCGCGAAAATCTCCAACGCCAATTCGGCGAACTCGGGACCGCGGTGGTCGATGATCGGCTGGTCCATCGCGCGCAGGATGCGGTCGGGAATGTTCGTGGGCCCTGGGATCTGAAGAAAATGACGGCCGGTATGAATCATGACACCCCCTCGTTTGCTAGAGATTAATTCGCAGAACAGGGTTTCGGAAGGCAAATTTCTTGGCAGGTAGTTTCTAAGGGGTAACAACGACCTT
>QHXA01000094.1:34338-46417 GCA_003222755.1 Acidobacteriota bacterium | reverse complement strand
CGAGTTGGCCGACTGGAATTAGATTCAGCGCCGTCGCGTACAATCCGAACCATGCAGCAATACCGATTGGATGGAGATTGATTTCCATTCCCGGTGGCGGGGTTTTTCCCATAATAACTTCGATCGCTTTGAAAATAAGCGGCTCGCCCAACCCGATTCCTGAACCCGGCGGGCCGGGCGCGACATAGCCGGATTTGGCAAGTGCAATGATCAAGGTCGGAATCGCGAGCACAAACCCGACAATCGGTCCCGCAATTCCAACCTCCAACAATGCCGCGCGATGCTGAATGGGCGATTTGATCCGGATGAAAGCTCCCATCGTTCCGACGGGCGTCGGGGCCGGGATGAAGTAGGGCAGCGTGGCGTCGATACCATAGTNTGTCAAGTAATGCCCCATCTCATGTCCAAGCAGAATGCTCATGATGGCAAAGCTGAACGGAAGCCCGTTGATAAGTATCGAAGGGGATCGCAAGATCTGTCCGAGAAAGGGAGCTAAATCGTCCAGAGAATTTGTATACATGGCCATCAGCGCGGTGCCCATAATGAGCGTGCTCAGGCAGGTGAGCGCGAACAGAGCGACATTGACCCAAGGAAACTTTTGCTCTCGGGCTTCCTCGAATATGATCTCTGCCGGCGAATCGAACGAATTGTCCATGGAATCCTTGATTACTTTCTTCTGTAGGAGCGGTCATTTCCTCTTAAGGCTGCGCGCTGTCGCGTTTGCGCTTCGCGGGACCGCCCAGGATTTCGCAATCGAGACATCGTGGGCGGTCATACACCGCCCCTACAGAAAACCGGGATATCAAACGCCGGTTCAACCGCTACAACGACTGCAAGTCCTTGCCGGGTTTGAATCGCACGGCTTTTCCGGGAGGGATATTCACTTCCGAACCGGTTCGAGGGTTCCTGCCGATTCCCGTCTTCCGCGGCTTTACCGAGAACACGCCGAAGCCCCGCAATTCAATCCGATCATTCGCCTTGAGCGCATCCTTCATCTTATTGAAGATCGTATCCACTGCCTGTTCCGCCTTCGTCTTGCTCACGCCCGTTCGCTCAACGATCTGGTTCACAAGATCGAGTTTGATCACTGGAGCCTCCGTATCTCGTTTGTAGACATATTTTTAACATCAGGAGACATGTTAGGCAATGGCAATTAAAGCCGATCGGTGGATTCGCGAAATGGCCGAAACCCATGGAATGATTGAGCCCTTCAGCGGGTCGCAGGTCGCTGAAGGTATGATTTCTTACGGTTTGTCCTCGTATGGATACGACCTGCGCCTCGCGGACGAATTCAAGATTTTTTCGCCGCCGCCCGGGGCGGTCCTGAATCCCAAGGCGATTCCGTCCAGCTATTACCAGGAGTATCGCGGCCCCTATTGTGACATCCCGGCGAATGGCTACGTGTTAGGCCGTAGTGTTGAGTATCTTCGTGTTCCGCGCGACGTGCTGACATTGTGCGTGGGTAAATCCACGTACGCACGAACGGGAGTGCTGGTGAATGTCACACCGTTTGAACCGGAATGGGAAGGATTCGTTACCGTTTCCATCGCGAACACAACGCCGGTTCCAGTCCGAATCTTTGCCAACGAAGGTCTTTGCCAGGTTCTGTTCTTTCAGTCTGATGAGCCGTGTGAGGTTTCTTACAAAGACCGGAAAGGGAAGTACCAGATGCAGAAGAAAATCGAATTCGGCAGAACGATTTAGCCGATCAGATCGCTAACCCGCCATCTACTTGCAGGACCTGACCGGTGATATAACTCGCTTTGGGCGAAAGCATGAATAACGCGATTTCCGCTATCTCTTCGGCTTTCGCAAAGCGCCCCAATGGAATCTGCTCCAGCGCCTTCGCGCGATATTCCGGATTGAGCACGCCAGTCATGTCAGTCTCGACAAATCCTAGAGCTAGCGCATTCACCGTAATGTTCGCTTTCGCCATTTCTTTGGCAAGCGCCTTCGTAAATCCAATCATGCCGGCTTTCGACGATGAGTAGTTCACCTGGCCTGCCATTCCGACGATTCCGCTGATCGAGGTGATGTTTAAAATCGAGCCGGACTTTTGCCGCAGCATGACTCCGATCACGTGCTTGGTGAGATTGAATGGACCTTTCAAATTTGTTCCGAGGACGTCATCCCAATCTTTTTCACTCATAAGGGCGAGCAACTTGTCGCGCGTGATGCCCGCGTTATTGACGAGAATATCGATCCGTCCGAAACGCTCCTTCACTTGCTTCACAAGGTTTTTGGCCTGGTCAAAGCTCCCGACATCGGCCTGAAATCCTATCGTGGTGTCGCCGTTCGCGACCTCATCCGCCAGCGCTTTGTTCTGAACGTACGTAAACGCAACCTTGGCGCCTTCTCGCGCGAGCGCCTGCACGATAGCGCGGCCGATGCCCCGGCTTCCACCTGTGACAATTGCAACTTTCCCTGAAAACATCAGCGGAAGATTTTACTTTTGTGAGTCGCTTAGTGAAAAGCTGATTCTGGCGGTGAGAATCACCGGCACGGCCTGGCCATTCAAATATGTTGGTTCGTACTTCCAATGAGAGACCGCTTCAGCTGCAGCCTCACCCAACATCGGCGGGCCTGAAATGACTTTGACTTTTTCCACAGTACCGTCGGCGGTAACAGTCGCCTCAACGACGACCACGCCTTCAACTCGGGCCTTCTTTGCAGCCGGAGGATATTGCGGCTGTTCGATGTGGACAAGCTTCGGGGGCTTGACATTGCCTCCAACCCGAATCGGCTCGGTTGGCGGCGGGCCGGATGGCGGCGCTGTCGCCGCACCGCCGAGGATCCCGCTGAGGACGCCTCCATTAATGCCTGCAGGCACTCCACCACGGACGCCGCCAGGCACGCCCCCGTTCACGCCACCCGACGCCGGAGGCGATTCCACAATGTGGGCAATGTCTTTCGGAATAGTTGTCGGAGCTATTACTGCAGGTTCCCTCTCAATTGGGAGTGCTCGCTCCTGCACGACCGGAGCGGTTTCGGTCACCGCAGCGGTTGCGGGTGTCTTTGGCGCCGCGCGATGGACTGGCTCCGGTGCCGCGCTCAGCGGCGCGGCTGGAGGCGGAGGAGGCGGCGCCATGTACAACGTGGTGATAAGTTGAAATTCTCCAAGCTTCTCCGGCATCGCCATCTGGATGATGATCAATGCGGCGACGATCACGGCCTGAAGCGCAATTGCAGCGCCGAAAGCCTCAAGTTTCCTGTTGTCTTTGTGCGGAATGGTCGCGGGTAATTGCTCGAACATGTGTTGTACCCTACGGTTTTTAGACGTGGTGGCGAGCACATCGACACAGGCCCATGAAGTAGGGATTTGGCTAGTGCCCTCTTAACAGATCGTGCAGGAACCAGCCAATAATCCGCGGATTCTGCACTGCGTCCTTCAGCCGGTAGGGTAATCCGGCGTGTCCATAAGGTACATACATACGGGAACGCACGCCAAAGTTCCGCGCGATTTTCAGTAAAGACTGCTGTGGCAGGCCGTACAGTAATTCGAGCTCGCACGGAGTCCCGGCCTCCTTTAAGCGACGCAACGAGAGCCGGGCAATCGCGGGATTATGAGTAGCAACGCCGACGTGTAGTGCGCGACCAGCAAGGCGCTCGATGACATTCAGAAATCCTTCTCGGGGATCGGTTTCATCGTCACCAATCCCGCTCCATTCGCCTTTCACAACACGGACGCGCAACGCCATATCAATTGCCCGGTTGGCATCGATGAGACTTCGGCGCCAGCGGCCCGGTAGTGTGCAGCCGAGTTGAGAATAGATCTCGCGGGCTTGGGCAATAAAGTCGAACGTGCGATCCACAGTTTCGGGTGCCATTGCATCGAAATGCACAACCGCATTGAGGCGCCGCGCTTCCTTCAGGACGTTTCTTAGTAAATCTAAATCGAATTTCAGCGCAGGGGCCTTGACGGAGAGATAACAATCCGAGGCGTGGCTCGACATTGTGCGCAGCGTCCCGACGTAAGCTTGCGAGATGGATACGGGATGGTCTGAATAGATATCCCAGTAGCAGACGGTGCTGGCAATGCCTTGGCGTGCAAGCCTGTCGCAGACAGTGCGCGCGTCGTCCAACGCCGGTCCGGCTGTGTACGCGCTTGCGGCGCGGCGTATTAATGATTGAATGGCCGAGTTAGCTTCTCCCATCCAAATCGCGCGGCATCCCATGCCAACACCGTCGCTCCTCGAATATTGTTCGGATATGCCCAAACCGAAACGCACGGCCGTACGCGATCGGTCCACATCTGCGTCCACCGTTCGGCAGATCCAAGAAACTCGTAGGACTGAAGTCCACGCCCGGCCGCGTATCGCAGGGTTTCCAGCATCAACAGATTTCCGGGAGAGCAACGTGCGAACGTCTCGTCGTAGCCGACTTTCAAGAGCCAAAATCGACCGCCGGACTCGACCGCAATCTGAGTTGCCGCGGCGTGCCCGGCAATCTTCAGAAAGCAGATGCGCAGAATTCCTTTTTCACTTGCGATGGCCGTGTACTGCTCGAAGAACCGTCTCCGATCCGGATCGGTCACCAGCGCCGAACCGGCGCGTCCTTTCCAATTGGCAGCCTCGATCCGAAAACTCTCGGCGAGCAGCGGAGGTACTTGATCCGGCTTGGGCGAGGTGATTTCGTATTCAACGTATCCGATTTTCTCAGCTGTTCGCAGCGCTCGCCTCAGGCTCGAACGGCGCTTGGCGCTCAGTTTCCGTTCCGGCTCAGACCAGGATGCATCCAGTTCGATCCACGGATAACCTGTGGCCGCGCGCGTAATGAGAACACCGCGTGATTTGAAGGCTTCTCGCAACGCGGCCAGGACGGGTGAATCGGCCAGAGTGCGGCGCAGCAGGAGGGGCCGCCGGAATTCGATCAGAGTGGAAATTAGAGCTGTAAGGGACGTGGGATCGGAGTGAGGGAAATCCGTCGGCTCATAGAGTTCATTGACACCAAGGCATTCCATTCGGTTCAAGTGCTTGCCGCGCATGATCAATGCACCTAGCGCGCCGGGTTGTTCGGCATCGCTCCCAATTACGATCAGTTGCAGCTTGCCGCAGGCCGAAAACGCGCTACTACAAGCCTTTAGCCAGCCGTACTGATGCATTGGGCTATTCGATGCCTCGGCCAGCAGACTCCAGCGTTGCGCTTCATTGTCGATTGCGCCGAATTCCTGGACAATTCGCACCGAGGTGCTCACGACACTTAATGAGCACGGGGATAGCCGCAAAAAGGCATAAATTCACAAAGAATTTTGAGGATTTTGTGCCTCTTTATAGGCTATTCATTTTCTGATCGGGCGACAGACGTTCCGAAATGTAGTACTGAGGGTAATACCCGCGTGCGGTATTATGTCTCGCGACAATAAGAGGCCGGAGGAAGCCGCGGCTTCTGCACAAGGAGAAGAGGATGAGCAGAGATGATGATTTCGATGAAGTTATGGACTTGCCCAACAAAACGGGCGCTGGGCAGGACGATGCGTCGGAGCCGCTTTCGGAGGATGAGTCCGAAGAAGAAGTAGAAACAGTTTCTCCGGAAGCCGAAGAAAAAGAGATGCCCGCGCGGCCGCGTAAGTCTACGGCTAAGAAAAAGAAAAAGGCAGTTGCTAAAACGCAGGCGAAGAAAAAAGCAACGCAAGCTGCTCGGAAGCCAGCCGCGAAACGGACAGCCAAGAAGACTACCGCGAAAAAGAAGATGCCTGCCGCCAAGAAAAAGAAGGCAGCTGCCAAAGCCGGACGGAAGCGCTAGCAAGAAATGTTTTGAAGTGCACGACCTCTACACGCTGTTGGGTCGTTTCCAACCCGACAGCGTGGTTCTTGATCTGGCGTAAACTCGGGCTAAAGCCGCGCGACTACATACTTGACTAGAAAAGAAAAGTAACAATCCTTTAGGGCTGGCATGCTATTCTTTTTCAGTTAACTGCAACAGCGAATGATCGCTGTTGTTACTCATGAACTTAGGAGCCTCTTGTCACTGTCCGGAGAGTTGATTCTGCTTGTTGATCCCTTTCCTGCCCAGCCCACGAAGTTCCTTAAAAATTGAAATCAGGAAAAACATGGCGAAGAAAATTTATGTTGGAAATTTGTCGTTCAGAACGACTGAAGAAGAACTCACCGGCCTTTTTGAGCAGGTCGGCGCCGTTGAATCCGTAAGCATCATCACGGATCGCGACACCGGACGCTCGAAAGGATTCGGGTTCGTTTCCATGAACGACGAAGATGCCGAAAAGGCGATCGCAGCGTTCAATGGTAAGGAATTCGCTGGGCGCGCGTTGACCATTAACGAAGCTCGCCCGATGGTGAAAAAGGACTTCACCAGCCGCGCCGCTCGGAACAACCGCTGGTAAGCAATTTCAAATCTGCGTCGCGCCAGCAGGAAAGCCTGCTGGCGCGGCTAGAAAAGAAGATCCTCATCGGCCTCGCTCGCCGAATGCCGCCATGGGTCAACTCGGATCATCTAACGTTGCTCGGGTTTTTGGGGATGATCATGGCGGGCGTGTGCTACTCACTCGCCAGATGGAGTCCCTGGGCTTTCGCCGCCGCGGTTGCGTCTCTTGGCGTGAACTGGTTCGGCGATAGTCTGGACGGCACGCTCGCTCGCGTTCGCGATCAGCAGCGGCCCCGTTACGGTTTCTACATTGATCACATCCTCGATTCGTTTGGCGCTCTGTTTTTGATCGGGGGCTTGGGCCTGTCCGGCTACATGACAGGCACAATCGCGATGATGCTGATCGTCGTCTATTTTCTTCTATCGATTGAGCTCTATCTCGCGACATACTGCGTCGGAGTTTTTCGGTTGTCGTTCAGTATCTGGGGCCCGACGGAATTGCGTATTGTGCTTGGTATCGGAACATTCGTCCTGTTGAGGAAGCCGATTGTTATGATCGCCGGACAAGCGTATTTTCTCTGCGATGTGGCTGCCGTCGTCGCGATCGCAGGAATGCTGCTTATGACGATTGTGAATACGATTCGAAACACCGTCCGGCTTTATCGGGAGGAACGCATTCGGTGAGCGGAACGCTTCGTGTGTGGCTGAAGTTCAACACGGTCGGCCTGCTTGGCATGGGGTTTCAACTCTTGGCGCTCGCAGCACTCAAGGGCGGGCTAGGTCTGAATTATTTGGCGGCGACCATAATTGCAGTCGAGAGCGCAGTCCTTCACAACTTCATTTGGCACGAACGTTGGACCTGGTTGGGGCGCAGGCTGCGCGCAAATGGAGTGTTGCGGAGGCTGCTCCGGTTCCATCTGGCAAATGGCCTTATTTCGATTACCGGAAACCTGCTCTTGATGTGGTTTTTTGTATCCCACTTACACGTGCATTATTTCCTGGCGAATATCATGGCCATTGGCGCGTGCGCGACGTTTAATTTTCTAGCAAGCGATCGTCTTGTATTTACGTAGGGAGCGCCGTGATGGAATCAGTGGCTAACGACCTGTTATCGGCATTACACGCGGCCGACCGGCTACGGCAGATCGATGAAGCCGCGGCCTCCGAGCGGCCCGCGCCCGGCAAGTGGTCGAAAAAGGAAATCCTCGGCCATTTGATTGATTCGGCGGCAAACAATCATCAACGATTCATTCGCCTTCAACTGAACCCGCGGATCGATCTGCCTGGATATGACGGTGACGAATGGGTACGGGTCCAGCGCTACCAAGACAGGCCGTGGCACGAGATCGTTGAACTGTGGCAGATGTACAACAGGCAACTTGCTTCGGTGATTCGCCACGTCTCTCCCGAGGCTCTTCGCCATATCTGGCACACGCCCGATGGAACCGACCTGGATCTGGAGTTCATCATGCGGGACTACATCGTCCACCTGCGACATCACTTAGCTCAGGTGCTCGGTAACGAAGCGGCTGTTCCTCTGTAGGGGCGGTCATAGGACCGCCCCTAGTCCTACGGTTTCCCTGCCGCCAAGTATCCCGTGCGTGTGCGAATGTCGAGCATCTTGCCGCGTTTACCTTTTGCTGTGATCTTCACTCGGCGATATTCCCCATTGTGTGCCGCATTACTGGAGACATATCCAATCGTGTACTGGCCGCGAATGGCGCTTGCGATCCGAGGCCAGATCGAATGGAGACTCTCGAGAGTGTTTGGGAAAAACGCCTCACCGCCGGTGACCTTCGCGATTCGTTTCAACACGGAAGGATTACGGTCTTTCTGAAAAGGGTCGTAAATCCCGATGGAATAAATCGTCGCGCTGGATTGCTGCGCCAGCCGGAGCACATCGTCCAACTTCGCAATGCTGGCGTTGTCCCCGCCGTCACTGAGCACAATGAGCGCTTTGCGCTGTCTGCTGCCCTGGTTGAGGTGATCGAGCGCCAGCTTGAGCGCATCGTACAGCGCCGTCGTGCCTTCCGCCCGCGTTTCGGTCAGCGTCGCGCGAAGCTCGGAGCGATCGCTCGTAAACGGGTGCGATGGCGGCAGCGCGAGCCAGGGCTTCCGGTTGAAATTCACGATGAACATTTCATCTTGAGGATGACTGGCGCCTAGGAAAGCCAAAGCCGCAGTGACGACATCCTTGCGCTTATTGCTCATACTGCCGCTATTGTCAATGACCAGGCCCACTGTCGCGGGTGTGTCCTCCGGTTGGAAAATTTTGATCTTTTCTTCACGGCCATCTTCATAGACTCGGAAGTCTTTATCCGTGAGACCGGTCACGGGCCGGCCGTCGTCTCCAAGGACTGTCACATTAAACACCACGAGGTCGACGTCAACTGAAAGCGTGAATTGAGACAGAAGAAAAACTGATAGAACGTATTTCAAAAACATCCTACCTGTATCTTATCTAAGCCTGGCTGTCATCGGGTGGTGAAAAAACTCTCCGGTATCCGCTCAATCCAGTATTGTCAAACATTTTCAAATGTCATCTTTCAGGCCTATAATTCCCGCCCATATGAAAAATTACTCAGTCGGTTTGAGAACTTATCGAATTGTTCAGACTTTGTTCCTTGCGATTCTCGCAATCGCACCGCTTGGTCTAGCGCAACAACGCAAAGCGCAGCCGCCGAAATCCGTGCGTCTGTACGTCTTCGATTGCGGCAGCTTGGACATTCCCGACACATCGCCGTATCAGCTGAAGAAAGAAGAATTGGTTACGAACAAAATGTCCGTGCCGTGCTTCTTGGTTGCACATCCGAAGGGAACGCTGATGTGGGATGTTGGCGCGGTTCCAGATAGCAGTTTCAAGCCGGGCGGCGGCCATGCGCCATTGCGATACGCGACGGCCACTAAGCGACTGACTGATCAACTTGCCGAGATTGGATATACGCCAGCCGACATCACTTATTTGTCGGTCTCGCACTTTCACTGGGATCACGTAGGCAACGCGAACGTCTTCGCGCCAACAGCGACTTGGTTAGTCCGAAAGCTGGAGCGCGAGATCATGTTCAGCGAACCGCCATCTCCCCGGACGGAACCGGCAAACTACAGCGCTCTCAAGACCAGCAAGACGGTGATCGTCACACACGAGGAGCATGATGTGTTCGGCGATGGAACCGTTGTCCTCAAATCGACGCCCGGGCATTCTCCGGATCACCAGGTGTTGTTCTTGAAATTGACGAAGACCGGCCCGATTTTGCTCAGCGGCGATCTCTATCATTACCCTGAGGAGCGGAAACTGAATCGGGTCCCTACGACAGAATTCAACGCGGCACAAACCGTCGCGTCCAGAGCCACAATCGAAGCATTCCTGAAGAAAACGGGCGCACAACTTTGGATTCAGCATGACTTCACGGCAAACGCCAAGCTCAAGAAGGCCCCGCAGTATTACGAATGATTCCGCCCGAAGGTACCGCTTCGCGGCACGCTCCGGCTAAAGCCGGCGCCTACATAATTCGAGTTGCGGGTTTTAGCTTGAGCGCGCGTTGACGCATCCCATGCCACGCTCGGAACCCGAGCAAAAAGCTGAGCAGCAGTGCGTACGCGAGAGGATTCCGGACATCCGATTTCTCGAAGAAGTAGTAATGAATCACGCCCGCGGCTCCGCTGAAATAGATCAACCGATGGACCGCTTGCCACCGGGAGCCGCCAAGCCTTGCGATCCATTTTCGTGTGGAAGTGACCGCTAAGGGGATCATCAGTGTGAAAGCAGTCATTCCCGATAAGATGAATGGCCGCTTGATGATGTCCTTCAGAATCTCGCCCCACATGAAAAACTGATCCAACCAGACGTAGGTCATCCAGTGCAGGAATCCCTGAAAAAACGTGAACAGCCCGATCATCCGGCGAAATCGAATCAGGCTGCTGACGCCGGTGATGCGTCGCAGCGGTGTGATTGCCAGCGTGATCATCAGGAACCGTAGCGTCCAGATACCCGTAAACTCGGTGATATCTTTAATTGGATTGGCGCTCAGTCGGCCGTAAAGAGCTTGATTGCTGATCCACACCATGGGCCCCAGGCAGGCTAGAAAAACGGCCGGCTTGAGAATCCACCACCGATTGAATTTCCGCATCCTTGAACTAGTAGTAACGGCGCAGATCCATTCCGGCGTACAGCTCCGACACCTGGTCGGCGTACCCATTGAACATCAGCGTGGGCCGCTTGAAGAATTCACCGATGCGGCGTTCTCGGGCCTGACTCCATCGCGGATGATCGACATTGGGATTGACGTTCGCGTAGAAACCATACTCCTGTGATGCTTGCTGCTGCCAGGTGTTGACGGGCTGCTTGTCCGTAAAGCGGATATTCACGATGGCTTTAATACCTTTGAAACCGTACTTCCATGGCAGGACCAGGCGTAGCGGCGCGCCGTTTTGATTCGGCAGCGGTTTTCCGTAAATACCGGTAGCGATCAACGCCAGCGGATGCGTAGCCTCGTCCATTCGGAGTCCTTCGACATACGGCCAATCCAAAACTTTGAGGAACGACCGGCGCTGTTCCGGGTATTGGTTTGGATCCACCAGTGTCTTGAACTCAACGAACTTTGCTGACGGAAGCGGCTCGAGGCGTTCAATCAATGTCTTCAGTGGAAATCCAGCCCACGGAATGACCATCGACCACGCTTCGACGCAGCGCATGCGATAAATCCGGTCTTCCGTCGCGAAACCCTTGATCAGATCATCCAGGTTGTAGGTTGCCGGTTTCTTGCACATACCTTCAACCTTGACCGTCCACGGCTTCGGTTTGAAATTCTTCGAGTTTCGGGCGGGATCGTCTTTGCCGGTCCCGAACTCGTAATAATTGTTGTAGCTGGTAATGTCTTCAAACGGCGTCGGCTTCTCTGTCGTGTCGTATTTCCCTTTTGCCTGAGGTTCACCGGCTGCTCCAACCGTTGGCGCGCATGCCGGAATGATTGTCCCCACCGCGGTAAGCCCGAGAATGGCTGAAGCGGTTTTTATCCACTCACGCCGGTTGTGATACAGATTTTCAGGCGTGATTTCCGACGATGAAATATCCGATGCGCGTTGAATAAGCATTTTTTGAGGGCCTCCCTTACGACGGACGGTATACCGGAGATTGTAGCAGGGTTGCTGAGGAAGCGGTAATGCGGGGAACTGTAGCGGCAGTCTATGACCGCCGTCGAGGTGGCAACTTGCTGCACGGCCCGGCGCTCATACAGCGCCGCTACAGCCGCCCCCGGACAGGCTACTTTTTATCGGCCTTTTTTGCCGCTTTCTTGTTGACGGCCTTCTTGTCTGTCTTCTTTGCCGTTTCCGACTTCTTGGCTTCGCCTGCCTTTCCTGCTTTCTTTGCGGCGACTGGCGCGCCTTTCTTGGGTTCGGCTTTACCTTTTTCTTGAGCGAAGGTCGGCGTGGACATGCCAACCATCACCGCAAGAGCTAACAAAAGTCCCAACATTCTCTTCATACTCTTCTCCTTTGAGTCGCTTGCCGGTGCGGCATTACCGCCCGGCCGGCCAAAAATAGCATGAAGCCCCGCTCGGATCAAACAACAGCCTGGACAAACAGGCTTCTAAGCTACGATAGCGAATATGAGACACGATCGGTACGACGGCCCTAATAAACCCCTGAAGGCGTCGCACGTACTCCGAGACCTCCGCGATCTGGTCTGGCCGCGGCGAAACCTTTTCGCATTGGGCTTTGCGCTGGTGTTCGTCAATCGGGCCGCGGGATTGGTATTGCC
>QHXA01000094.1:32462-34258 GCA_003222755.1 Acidobacteriota bacterium | reverse complement strand
CGTCTTTCGTTCTCACGCAGGTGCTCAGCACCTCGGCGCAGCGGTTGATCGCCGAAATGCGCGTCCGAGTTCAGCGGCACATCGGGCGCTTGCCTGTTCGCTACTACGATGCGAACAAAACTGGCGCACTGGTATCCCGCATCATGTCGGACGTTGAAGGAGTCCGAAACTTGGTAGGCACCGGCCTTGTTGAATTCATCGGCGGCATCTTCACCGCGATTATTGCGTTCACTCTACTGCTCAAAATCAATGTGACTCTGACGCTTCTGGCGCTTGCGTTCCTTGGCGTCTTCGGCGCAATCCTTCAGAAAGCGTTCAGGTCGATCCGGCCGATCTTTCGCGAACGCGGCAAGATCAATGCGGAAGTGACCGGGCGGCTTACGGAATCGCTGGGCGGCGTGCGGATCGTGAAAGGCTTTCACGCGGAGGCGCGCGAGGCGGCCGTGTTTGAGTCCGGAGCTATGCGCCTTTTTGAAAATGTGCGCAGGACGCTTTTTGCGACATCTGTCATCGGTATGGTGTCCACCTTTCTGATGGGCGTTGTCAGCATCACGGTCATGATTTTCGGCGGCCGAATGATTTTAAGCGGCAGCATGACGATCGGTGATTTTTTCGCATTTACGCTCTACCTAGGCTTCATGGTTGCACCGGTCTTTCAGATGGTGAGCATCGGCACTCAAATCACCGAGGCTTTCGCCGGTCTGGATCGGATGCATGAACTCATGGAAGAGCAGCCCGAAGATGTCGATCCGGAGCGGACCACTCATCTGGACCGCATTCGTGGCCACATTCAATTCGATAATGTGACCTTCGAGTACGAAGCGGGCAAGTCTGTCCTGCGAGGCATCACGCTCGACGCGATTCCCGGCACAGTCACTGCGCTGGTGGGATCTTCCGGCTCCGGAAAGAGCACACTGATCGGCTTAGTCGCGGCGTTTGCTAAACCAATCGCGGGTCGAGTGTACATCGACGGGATTGATCTTTCGACCGTGAGGCTCGATTCCTATCGTTCCCAACTCGGCGTCGTCCTTCAAGACAACTTCTTGTTTGATGGCACAATCAAAGAAAACATTTTATTCGGCCGGCCTACAGCCACGGATGAAGAGGTCTTACGCGCAGCAATGGTGGCGCGTGTGGACGAGTTCGCATTCAGGCTCGAGAACGGTTTGGACACGATCGTTGGGGAGCGCGGCGTAAAACTCTCCGGCGGCCAACGACAGCGCGTGGCAATCGCGCGCGCGATTCTGGCCGATCCTCGAATCCTTATTCTCGATGAGGCCACCTCGAGTCTGGATACCGAAAGCGAAGCGATGATCCAAGCTGGACTCGCGGCCCTCATGGCAGGGCGGACGACATTTGTGATCGCGCATCGCCTGAGCACGATTCGGACCGCCGATCAAATTCTCGTCCTCGAACAGGGCGAGATTGTGGAACGCGGTACACATTCCCAGTTGCTCGCACACGGCGGCCGATACTTCGATTTATACACGCGTCAAGCAGGGCTCGAAGCAAACCGGTTTATCAATCCCGGAGAGAAAGAAACCGAGCCCGAAGTCACGCAGGATGAAAAAGAGAAACCGAGACGAGACGGTCTCGGCGAAGTTGCGCGTGACCTGTTGGGATTTACTCGTGGTTAGTTATCGTGGCACGGCTCCATTGTTCATGCCGCGATGTCGCGCTTCAGCGAAATCAGTTTGAAAAGGTCGGAACGTGTCAAGATGCCCATCAGCGTGCCGTTTCGAACGATTGGAGCTTTGCTGCAGTCTCGGCTCATCAGCACGTGGAGAGCGTCTGTG
>QHXA01000094.1:24272-32257 GCA_003222755.1 Acidobacteriota bacterium | reverse complement strand
CGTAATCATTCACGAATTGCGAAATCGTCATTGACGTGTTAACCGCGATCGGAGGAGTCATGATCTCGCGCAGCTTCATGTTTTTCAGCCCGAATCGAAGCTCGAACGATCGATATTCATTTTCGGCCGAGTTCTTCAGGAACAATCCAATGAGGATTAACCACACACCGGGAATGATATGCATCGCGAGAGCGGAGATAACTCCGAGCGCCATCAGTGCAATCGCAAAGATTTCTCCCACGCGCGCCGCAGACTTGGTGGCCTGGCGCAAGTTCCCCGTGCGATGCCATAGATACGATCGCAGGACCCTTCCGCCGTCGAGCGGAAATCCCGGAATCAGGTTAAACGCTGCCAGCAGGAAGTTGACGTAGTAGAGGTAGTGAATAATCTCGACCAGCATGCGATCGACAGAGCTTCTTACGACATATGCCACGGCCGCGAACAGCAAGCCCAATCCCAAGCTCGCCAGTGGGCCTGCAATGGTGGTCCGGAACTCGGCGGATGGAGTGCTGGAGCTAGCCTGCGCCATTTCCGAAACACCACCGAAGATGAAAAGTGTAATCTGCCGTACTTCCACGCCGAGTCGACGCGCGACAAAACAGTGACTTAATTCGTGCAGCAGCACGCACGCGAACAGGCCTAGGGCACTGATGGTACCGGCGGACCAGTATGTGAAAGAGGGGTAATCGAGAACCTGCAGGGGAAAATATCCGAACGAGAGAGTCCACGCGAACAGGAAAAACGCGATAAAGCAAGAGTGGTCAATACCTATGCGTATTCCCGCGATCGAGAAAGCGTTTACTGCAGACACGTGGACCTCCATCGACAGGACTGCAACTTAGAGGCCTTAATGTCGCTTACATTTCAAATTTCGAAAGCCGGCTTCACCCAATCAACTGCCGCAACACGTATTGCAAGATCCCGCCGTGCTGGTAGTACTGGATCTCATATGGCGTGTCGATTCGTGTAATTGCCTCGAAATTTATTTCCCTTCCGGTGCCACTGCGAGCGCGAACCGCAAGCAGCATTCCGGCTCGAATTCCGCGGGCAATGCCTTCGATGTCGAAAGTCTCAAAACCGGTGAGCTCAAGTGTGGCGGCACTCTCGCGTTCTTTGAACTGCAGTGGAAGGATGCCCATGCCCACGAGGTTGCTGCGGTGGATGCGCTCAAAGCTCTCCGCCAGGACGGCTCGAACGCCCAGAAGCCGTGGCCCTTTGGCAGCCCAATCCCGCGATGAGCCGGAGCCGTATTCTTTGCCCGCGATGACGACTAGCGGCACGTGTTCGCTCTGATACTGAACTGCTGCGTCGTAAATCGTCATCTGGGCTTTCTCCGGCAGATGCACCGTCCAGCCCCCCTCGGTTCCGGGCGCCATTTGATTTCGCAATCGGATATTGGCGAATGTCCCGCGCATCATCACTTCGTGATTGCCGCGCCGCGCGCCGTACGAGTTGAAATCCTTTGGGTCGATGCCATGACCGATCAAATATTTGCCTGCCGGGCTGTCCGGCTGAATCGAGCCGGCCGGAGAAATGTGATCGGTCGTTACCGAATCGCCAAGCACTGCGAGCGCGCGCGCGCCGGCAATGTCTTTCAAGGCCGGCGCGTGGCGCGGCATGTGTTCGAAGTATGGCGGTCGTTTAACATAGGTCGAGGTTGGGTCCCACTGGAAAATTTCTCCTGAAGGTGCTTCGAGTCGTTGCCACCGTTCGTCGCCTTGGAGCGATTCTTCATACGCCTTTCTAAACATCTCCGCGCGAACGGACGAATGTATTGCGCTCATAACTTCCTGTTGTGACGGCCACACGTCGCGGAGATAGACAGGCCTTCCGTTTTTGTCAGGTCCAAGTGGTTCGCTCTTAAAATCAAGGTCCATCGTGCCCGCCAGCGCGTACGCCACGACGAGTGGCGGCGAGGCGAGATAGTTCGCGCGAACTAGCGCATTGATGCGGCCTTCGAAATTGCGGTTGCCGCTTAGGACGGCAGCAACGACCAGGTTGTTGTCCTTCACCGCGGAAGCTACAGGTTCCGGAAGAGGCCCGCTGTTGCCGATACATGTCGTGCAGCCATAACCGACCAGGTGGAATCGCAGACTTTCCAAGTACGGCAACAAGCCGGTTTCCTTGAGATAGTCTGTAACCACTCGGGACCCCGGCGCGAGGCTAGTCTTCACCCATGGCTTGACCTGCAGCCCGCGCTCGACTGCTTTCTTCGCGAGAATTCCCGCCGCAACCATCACGGATGGATTCGAAGTATTCGTGCAACTGGTAATTGCGGCGATGACCACAGAACCGTGAGACAGATCGTATTTCTTACCATCATCATTGACCTCAACACGCAAAGTGGGCTTTGCCTGTTTGGCAAGCATCGCCGGTAGCGCCTCCTGAAACGCCTGTTTCGATTTCGCCAGCGGCACGCGATCCTGAGGCCGGCGCGGACCGGCGAGGCTAGGCTCGACGGTGGATAAGTCCAGTTCGAGCCTGTCGCTAAAGACCGGATCGGGGGTGGATTCCGTGCGGAACAGGCCTTGAGCTTTCGCGTAGGCTTCAACAACGTTTACGTGCGCAGGATCGCGTCCGGTGAGGCGCAGGTAATTCAACGTTTCAGAATCGATTGGGAAGAAGCCAATCGTCGCTCCGTATTCCGGTGCCATGTTCGCAATCGTCGCGCGATCGGCCAGGCTGAGGCTGGAAAGACCGGGGCCATAAAATTCGACAAACTTTCCAACGACGCCCTTTGCGCGGAGGATCTGCGTGACGGTCAGAACGGCGTCTGTTGCCGTGGCCCCTTCCGGCAATTTCCCGCGCAACCTGAATCCAAGAACCTGTGGTATCAGCATCGAGAGAGGTTGTCCCAGCATCGCGCCCTCGGCTTCGATCCCGCCGACGCCCCAACCGACAATACCCAGGCCATTGATCATTGTTGTATGAGAGTCCGTGCCGACCAGCGTGTCCGGATACGCGATTTTGCGGCCGTTATTTTGATCCACGAAAACTGTTTTCGCGATGTATTCCAGATTCACCTGATGGACGATTCCGACGTCTGGCGGTACGACCCGGCAATTCTGAAATGCCTTCTGCCCCCATTTCAGGAACACGTATCGCTCGCGGTTGCGTTCGAGTTCGCGATCTGCGTTGAAGGCGAAAGCGGCGGGCGTACCGAATTGATCAACCTGGACGGAATGATCGACGACGAGATCTACCTGCTGAAGCGGATTAATCTTTTTCGGATCTGCACCCATCTCCTTGATGACATCGCGCATTGTGGCGAGATCCACGATCGCCGGCACACCCGTGAAGTCTTGCATCAGCACTCGCGCGGGCCGGAACGCAATTTCTTTTGTGGATTGTTTTGCCGCAGCGCCTGCCGCCACGGCGCGTATGTCGTCCGCTGTGACGGTGAGGCCATCCTCGAAGCGCAGGAGGTTCTCCAGCATGATCTTCAAGGAAAACGGCAGCTTCGATACCGCTCCAGCGCCCATTTTCTCCGCCTGGTCGAGCGAGAAGTAATCGAATTCCGTGTCGCCTACCTTCAATATAGATTGCGAATTAAACGTATTCATAAAGACGAAAAGTTTAACACTAATGGTGCGACGGTCCGGTTCACGAAGCGACGGAAACGCCCAGGAGTCTGCCGATGAGGTACGTCACGCCTGCAGCCAGCGCGCCAATGCCCAGCATGCGGAAACCGCTAAAGAAGAAATTCCGGCCCGTGAACAGCGAAATGAGACCGCCGATGATGAATAATGACAACCCGCATACGACAGCGCTCGCGATAAAAGCCCTAGTGCCTGTAGTGATGAGGTACGGAACAACTGGAATCGCAGCGCCCAATGCGAATGCGAAGAATGAACTGCCAGCGGCAACCCATGGAGATCCTAGCGTCATAGGATCCAGCCCAAGCTCCTCGCGTGCAAGTGTGTCGATCGCCGTGTCGGGCCTGGAGATGATTCGATCTGCAAGTTCTTCTGCTTCGTTCTCAGCAAGACCCTTCGCCTGATAAATCAGCGACAGCTCTTCTCTTTCTTCTTCGGGCGACATTTCCAATTCCTCGCGCTCGATTGCGATCTGCTGTTCGTAGAGCTCGCGTTGTGACTGCACGGAAACGTATTCGCCGGCCGCCATCGATGAAGCTCCTGCAAGTAGGCCGGCAATGCCCGCGAGCAGAACAAAACGGGGTTCCGCGTTCGCGCCGGCGATTCCCATGATAAGACTGAAATTGGACAACAGTCCGTCGTTCGCACCGAACACGGCGGCTCGCAGGCTGCCACCGTAGTTTGTGCGGTGCCATGCCTCCAAGTCGAGGATGGATTCCGGCTTATCGTCGCCTTTGCGTTGCATCGCGCGAAGCGTACGCATATGGCTGCGTTCTTCGGCCGGCAGACCTGCAGCTTCCGCCTGTCCGCGATACACATCCTGATCGCGTGATTCGAGACCGCTGACAACGGGAAGGATGTGCTGCGTGCCGAAACGGCGAGATAGCCAACCCAACAGGACCACTCGAAGACTTGGTGAATACAGCGGCACAGGTGCCCCGTTGTTCTTTAGCAGCCGCGCCCATCGCATGGCGTGCCGCTCTTCGGCCTTCGCGAGTCTTTCAAAGATTTCAGCACGCGCCGGATCTTTTTCCGCCTTGGCGAGCGCGCGGTACAAAGCAATACCATCTTGCTCGCGTACAAAGTTGTCCGCGTATCGTTTGAGATCCTCTTCGGTTGGTTTCACAAGAATTACTGTATCAAAGAGCGATCTTCACCCGCCGATTCAGCTCCACGTCGGCCTGGGATAATTCGAGACTGTTCGGCAATGGAATTTGTTCGAACCCGAATTGCTTTTTCCGGAGCTCTCTATAATCCGAAGATGAATCCACGCGGACGCGACTGATGCCGCCGGACATCGGGTGCATTCTTTTGGCAGCCGCAAAGCGGCTAAATAGAGGATGGCCTACATATGGCAGAAGCCAATCCACGAAATTACGGCGAGGATGTTTTATGGCTTTGGCAACGATGTGTCCAGCAGAATAGAACCGGCGGTAGCAAGAGAAGAGCAGGTCTTCCAGTTCATCCGCAGATAAATTCGGATGGCGCCACGTCGGCGCAGTTCCATCGAAGCGGTCCAGATTCATTTCGGTGATGTACCTAGTTGCCAGAAAATCGTCGTACTGCTCCGTGCCGGGTATGGGACATAAGATGTAGAACGAAGCTACATTCGGATCGAGCTCGCGGAGCACCTCCACATGCTCGCGAATGCTTGGGGCTGTATCGTCTGGAAAGCCGATGATGTTGGAGAAGTGGCTGACGATGCCGTATTTCTGGCAGAGTTTTACGATATCGCTGTATGTGGACGGATGATTTTGCGTCTTATGCGCCGCCAGCAGCGTCTTCCGGCTGAAGGATTCAACCCCTACAACCATTTCAAACCAGCCCGCTCGCCCCATTAATTGGACGAACTCCTCCTGCTTTGCAATTTGTGTATCGCACTGTACGAAGAAAGGGATATGTATCCTTTCCGCGATCATTTGTTCCAGCAGTTCTTTTGCTTCGGCGTACTTGTTGAAGTTATCAGAAGTGAACATCACAAGGCGGACACCGGCGGTCCGCGCGTTTCGGAGACTTTCGATGGTGGTCGCGATGGATTGGCTCCGAATCTGCCGGCCGGCAATTTTGATTACCGAGCAAAAATTGCACGTGAACGGGCAGCCGCGTGCCGGATAGATCCCCAGCATTGGCACGATGTATCGACGCAAGTCTCGTTTCGACGGAGGAATCAAGACGGGGGACTGGAGTTCTTGTGCCCATCGGCGATCACGGCCGTACATGGGCTGAAGGTCCCCATGAATCGCGTCGCGAATGATCTGCGGCCAGATCATTTCCGCCTCCGCGAGGGCAAAACTGACTCCGCGATTCTGTAGCATGCTTGTGTCGCAGGTCATCGGATGCGGCCCGCCGATGACGCAGTGGCGCACGCCATTTGCGCGGGCGAACGCTGATAAATCGAGCGCCCGTTGAAACTGGTGGGACTGCACGCCGACTAAAGCCAAAAGCGTCGGTTGATCGGGATTACGCAGCAGATTGAGATAATCCAGATCGGTTTGAACGTACTCATCAATCGCGTACGTCTGAATTGCAACGTCCTCTACCGAGCCCGGAGTCATGCTTCGGATAAACGGGACCGTGCTGTTCGGCATGAAACCGCGCCGGAAGCGGTCGACATTACCGCTTACACCGTACTTGCTTGGCTTAATGATGACTACGCGCAGCATAATGGCGCTGTTGATCATATTCCTGCAGTGCGATTGCGTAAAGTTGCGAAATTCTGCTAGTTTTGACGTTTTATCTGGGGCGGCAAGTGCTGCATGAGTACAAGGGAAAGTGGCCGAAGCTGGGAGAGCGCGTTTACATTGCCGAAGGCGCCCACGTCATCGGGGATGTGGAAATCGGTGATCACTCCAGCGTTTGGTACAACTGCGTCATTCGAGGTGATGTGGACATGGTACGCATCGGGCAGCACACGAATATTCAGGACGGCTCGATCGGTCACGTGATGAAGAACGAGTGCCCGCTCATTCTCCGGGATTACGTGACCATCGGACATGGGGTGATGTTGCACGGCTGTACGGTCGAATCGCATTGCCTGATCGGAATGCGCGCGACGTTGTTGAACAATGTTATTGTGGGCGAGTATTCGATCGTCGGAGCCGGCGCGCTCGTCACCGAAGGTACGAATATCCCTCCGCGAAGCCTTGTTCTCGGCTTACCTGCTAGAGTGAAACGTTCGCTGACCGACGAAGAAGTCGCAAGCATCGACGAATACGCGCGCCGGTACTACAAGTACAAAGAGACGTACTTGGAAATGAAAGCGAAGTAGCCGCATGATTCAAGCAATCCGCGGCACGTATGACGTTCTTCCCGCCGATGTTGGAGTCTGGCACGCGATTGAAGACCGCCTCCGACAAACGTTCCATGTCTACGGATTCGGCGAGATCCGCACCCCGATGTTTGAAGCGACCGAATTGTTTATTCGAGGCGTCGGCGAGGAAACCGATATCGTGTCGAAGGAGATGTACACGTTCTCCGATCGCGATGAGAGTAAGTCGCTGACGCTGCGTCCGGAGGGCACTGCTGCCGTCATTCGTGCCTACATTGAGCACCAGCTCTACAACGAAGCGCGAATGCTCAAGCTTTATTACATCGGCCCGATGTTTCGGCGCGAGCGGCCGCAGAAAGGACGATACCGTCAGCACGTGCAGGCCGGCGCCGAAGTGCTATCCAATACGGACAATCCGGCGATTGAAGCTGAAGTCATGGAGATGCTGACGAAATTTCTTACCGGGCTCGGCATTCCGGATCTGGAACTCAGCATCAATTCAGTCGGTGATCGCGAGTGCCGGCCTCCATATATTCAGTCGCTCAAAACTGAGATCCGGAGCCGAACCGATCGGCTCTGCGAAGATTGCCGCAGGCGCGGCGAGAAGAATCCGCTGCGTGTATTCGACTGCAAAGTGCCGTCGTGCCAGCCCGTGATTGCTGAATTACCCACGATCACCGATCGGCTGTGTGAGAACTGTCGCAGCCATTTTGAGAAATTCAAATCGTATCTGATCGCAAGGGATATCTCGTTTCGCGTGAACCCCAGACTTGTTCGCGGCCTCGATTACTATACCCGAACGACATTCGAAATCACGTCGGGACGGCTTGGCTCCCAGAATACTGTGGCGGGCGGCGGCCGCTACGACGGCCTTTCCGAGGAGTTGGATGGTCCGCCTGCCAAAGGTTTTGGATTCGGCATGGGACTCGAACGCTTGATTCTTTCGATTCCGGATACGGCCCATCTCGTCCCGGACTACCAGCCGGAGTATTTCATCGCTCCAATCGGTGATGCAGCATTCGATCGAGCGACGCTGTTGGCGCGGAATTTGCGAACCGCAGGCAAGCGCGTGTACGTGGATTTTGACGCGCGTAGTCTCAAGAGCCAGATGCGGCTCGCGG
>QHXA01000094.1:23768-24209 GCA_003222755.1 Acidobacteriota bacterium | reverse complement strand
GAAGAGCTGAAAACCGGCACCGTCCTGCTACGCGATATGTCGACGAAAGAACAGCGGAATATCAGGGAAGAAGAACTCTAATGGAAGAATTTCAACGAACTCACACGTGCGGCGAATTGACCGCCGGAAACAAGGGACAACAGGTCGTGGTGATGGGCTGGGTCAATCGCTGGCGCGATCACGGGCAGCTCATTTTTGTCGATCTGCGCGACCGCGAAGGCGTCACTCAAGTCGTCTTCAACGCCGAAAACAATGCTGAACTGCACCGCAAGGCCAAATCGTTGCGATCGGAATTTGTGATTGCAATCCGCGGACAGGTCCGCGTGCGCGACAAAGGTCTCGAGAATCCAAATCTTAAAACAGGTGAGATCGAGGTCGTCGCAAACGAACTGCGGGTTCTCAACGACGCCAAAACGACACCTTTTCCCATTGAAGACGAGA
>QHXA01000094.1:22097-23681 GCA_003222755.1 Acidobacteriota bacterium | reverse complement strand
CATCGCATCACGATGGCCGTTCGCGAATATATGGATGAGCAGGGATTCTGGGAAGTCGAAACGCCGATTTTGACGAAATCCACGCCCGAAGGAGCGAGAGATTACCTGGTGCCGAGCCGTCTCCAGCACGGTAGTTTTTACGCGCTGCCGCAATCGCCCCAGCTGTTCAAGCAAATCCTGATGATTTCCGGTTTCGAAAAGTATTTCCAGATCGTGAAGTGTTTTCGCGATGAAGATCTTCGAGCCGACCGCCAGCCGGAGTTTACGCAGATCGATATTGAAACGTCGTTTCCTTCGCGTGAATCGCTGTTCACGATGATTGAAGGGATGATGGCGAGTGTTTTCGCTCTGAAAGGCATCACCATTCCGATGCCGCTGCCTCGCATGAGTTTTCAAGATGCAATGGACCGGTATGGAAGCGATAAGCCGGACACACGCTTTGAGGTCTTTCTTCAAAATTTCACCGAGATTTTCAAGATGGGGGGAGCCGGCGTGTTTCGTGAGATGGCAGAGACGGGCAATACCGTTCGCGGACTCGTTGCCCCGAAGGTTTCGTATTCGCGAAAGCAACTGGACGATCTGGCGATATACGTTAAGCAACTCGGCGGAGCCGGCATCGCATGGATCAGGATCGCCGACGAGGGCGTCAATGCGGCGCCACTAGTGAAGAACGCGGGAGCTGGCGCTGTGGATGCCGTGGTCCAGAAATCGGGCGCAGAAAAAGGCGACACCATTTTCTTGATGGCAGGGCCAACCGAGGCGACGTTGAATTTGCTCGGTTCCCTGCGGCTCGAACTTGCTCGCAAAGAGAACTGGATTCCTCAGGGGCGGTGGAACATGCTCTGGGTGGTCGATTTTCCGCTTCTGGAATTCGATTCAGGCGAGAATCGCTGGGTTTCGCGACATCATCCATTTACGTCGCCAGTAGATGAAGATCTCGAACTGCTCGAGACCCATCCGGAGCGCGTTCGCGCAAAGGCATATGACCTCGTGCTCAATGGCACGGAGATCGGCGGGGGTTCTACCAGAATCCACCGCGCCGATATTCAAGCGAGGATCTTTACAGTGCTAGGCTTCACCGAACAGGAGGCCCGGGACAAATTCGGGTTTTTCCTCGAAGCGCTGGAGTACGGAACGCCTCCGCACGGCGGCATTGCGCTGGGGTTGGATCGGTTGGTCATGATCCTGACAGGCCAAAGCTCGCTTCGCGACGTGATCGCGTTTCCGAAAACTGCGAGAGCTGTCGATTTGATGAGTGGATCGCCGTCGCCGGTTTCGGAGCAACAGTTGAGAGAAATTGGGATCCAAATCCGTAGGTCGTAATGGCCAAAATCAAAATCCTTCCCGAAGACATCGCCAATCGCATCGCAGCAGGCGAAGTGGTGGAGCGGCCTGCATCGGTCGTGAAGGAGCTGATGGAGAATTCTCTCGATGCCAGCGCGACCAAGATTGCGATCGATGTTGAAGAGGGTGGACGGAAGCTGATACGGGTCACGGACGACGGCGAGGGAATGCTTCCGGACGATGCTCTCGCATGTTTTGGCCGGCACGCGACGAGCAAACTGTATCAGCCCGACGATCTTT
>QHXA01000094.1:17221-21984 GCA_003222755.1 Acidobacteriota bacterium | reverse complement strand
CGTGGGACGCAGATCAGTGTTGAGGATCTGTTCTTCAATGTTCCGGCACGCCGGAAATTTCTTAGGTCGGAGTCTTACGAGCTGAGCCAGATTACGACCTACTGTACTCATTACGCGCTGGCATTTCCCGCAATCCATTTTGTTTTAAAGAGCGCCGGTTTCGAGATTCTCTCGGCGCCAGCCACAGCCGGCTTCCGGGATCGCGTTTTTCAAATCTTCGGGAAAGACTTGCTCGATCAACTCGTCGAGTACGAGAAAAGCTTTGGCCGGTCGGGTGTAAAAGTTCACCTGTTCACATCTCGTCCACACGTTCAGAAGTACAACCGGAATTCGATGTTCTTTTTCATCAACCGCCGGCTGGTGCGTGACAAAATCATCCTGCATGCGATCAGCGAGGCATATCGGAACATTTTGCCGTCCGGCACATTTCCAGTCGTGATCATGTTCGTGACGATCCCATACGAGGACGTCGATGTGAATGTACATCCTGCAAAGACGGAAGTTCGCTTCAAGCACCAATCGTTCGTCCACGATACCATTCGCGATTCCATTCTTTCCGCTCTCACTCAAGACAAAACGATCGTGCCGATGGAAACCGACGTTATGCAAATGTCTCCTTTTGCGGCTCCCTCACCACAATCTCGAATTCCAGAATCCTGGACATCCGATGATCCAATCGCGCGCGAGTCCTTCGCGCTTCAGCCTGGAATGCGCGCTCCTGCGGAAGAGCCAATGCCGCTTGGTCTGAATTTCCGATTTCCCGCAGCGGCGTCCGACAATTGTGAAGAACCGGTGGAAATACCCGCCTATCCGGAGTTCGATCGTGTTAAAAGCGAAGTGCGTCCACTCGGGCAATTGCGCGACAGTTTCATTGTGGCGACAGATTCATCCGGGTTGATTGTTATCGACCAGCACGTGGCGCATGAACGCGTGCTGTTCGAAACGTATCTCCGGCAAAAGCTCGCAGGAAAGCTCGAGATTCAGCGATTACTCATGCCGATCGTTGTTCAACTGCCGCCGCGGCAGCTCGTCATTCTGGACAGCATTGTTTCCGAACTGGCGCGGAATGGTTTTGAAGTCGAGCCATTCGGGCCGAAGACAATCGCGATCAAAACCGCGCCGGCGATTCTGAAGACAGCGGTGGTAGAGAAACTTCTCATTGAGCTGCTCGACGGTCTCGAACGCGAGACGCAAGTAATGAACATTGATGCATTGAAAAAAAAGATCGCGGCGTCGGTTTCCTGTCATGCTGCGATAAAGATCAATACGCCGCTGGATGAAACAAAGATGCGCTGGTTGGTTGGAGAGTTGATGAAAACCGATGTGCCGACCGTCTGTCCGCATGGGCGGCCGATTATTTTGCGATATGACCTGCGCGAAATTCAGAAAGCTTTCAAGAGAGCTTAGCTTGACAGAACATCGCGGTCACTCTTAACTTTCTAAAGCTGATTCAGTGGCCTCATCGAAAATCGTGAACGGTCTCTTACCAAAGTAGTGAAATTCTAAAGGAGGAGTTTGATGGCAAAGATGACGCAAACCCAAATCTTCGCGGAGATGTCCAGCAAGACGGGTATCAGCAAGAAACAGGTCAAAGACTTCATGACGGCGCTCACTGATCTCGCATACCGCGAAGCGAAGAAGGGTGAGTTCGCGATACCAGGCCTCGGCAAGCTTGTAAAGCAAAAGAGAAAGGCGCGTCTCGGCCGGAATCCTGCAACGGGCGAGGAGATTAAAATTCCCGCGAAGACAGTTCTAAAATTCCGTGTGGCAAAAGCTGCGAAGGATGCCGTCCTGGGAACGCCTGCAAAGAAGTAAAAGATGGAGCGGATAATTAGCCGCGGATTCGACGGATAACGCAGATGGCCGATGTTTCGCGTTATCGCTGCAATCCGCGGCTAAAATTTCGTTGGAGAACCTGAAGAGGAATCGGATTGCACATCCTCTGGCGTGTGTGTCCCTCTTCAGTGGAGCTACATCGCCCGCTTTCCCTTCTTGGCCTCCTGCCAGCTGCTAAAATCGCGGCCGAGAATGAAAAACTTCCGGCCAATTTGAATGATCGGAATACGATCTTCTTCAATGATTCTGCGGAAATGCCGAAGTGAAAAGCCAGCCATCTCGGCGGCAGTTGGAATGTCCAAAAACATCTTTGTGCGCGTCGTACTTGGTGCGGTTTCGGTTAGCATCCTAGTCTATCCCTCCGTTTTGCTCGAAGTGCACTTGGTGTGCCAAATTCCGACAGGACCGGATGACTTGCGGATCTAGCCGATCATGAGCCCGAACGTGTTCGAAAAATGAAGAGCCGCGTCCAGCCAGTTGAATTGCCGAACCTTGAACAGTCATCGATTTGGAGCCACACTCATACTTCTTAGCAATCTCGCTCGCGCATATTTACAACGCGACCAGGTCGAAACAGGACCCGTTCCATTTTGTCGTCGGAGATTGGATGTGTCAGGTTTTCGGCGAGGCCTTCCGGGCTGCGTCAAGGAATCGACGAACTCTCGTAACGCGACTTTTTGTGCGAAAAATCCGACAAACTTCAGGACTGCGGTGTCCAAACGAGACAACCACGCCACAGGAGTATTCTTTTGGACAAGGAGGACCCGTGAACAGTCTTGTCAAACGCATGCCGAAGGCCGAGCTGCATCTGCACATCGAAGGTACGCTGGAGCCGGAATTGATGTTTGAGCTTGCGTTGCGAAATCGGGTCGCTCTTCCATTCAAATCTCCGGATGAAGTACGCAAGGCGTATAAGTTTTCCGACCTTCAATCCTTTCTCGATATTTATTACCAGGGGACGCGAGTTCTGCTTCACGACCGGGACTTCTATGATCTGGCCTGGGCCTATCTACAGAAGGCGCACGAACAGAACGTGCGGCATGCTGAAATCTTCTTCGATCCGCAAGCACATACCGAACGGGACGTGCCGATTCAGGCGATCATCGAGGGTATTCATGATGCGCTCCGCTGTGGCGAGCAGCGCTTTGGGATTTCCTCGAGACTGATTCTGTGTTTTCTCCGCCATCTCAGCGGCGATGATGCGATGCGAACTCTGGAGGCCGCTCTTCCTTACCGCAATGCCTTTGCCGGCGTGGGCCTCGACTCGTCCGAACGCGGGCATCCGCCTGAAAAATTCACCAAAGTCTTTGCGAGGGCGCGTGAAGAAGGATTATTCGCCGTTGCGCATGCTGGTGAAGAGGGACCGCCGGAATACGTCTGGCAAGCGCTCGATCGGCTCGGCGCATCGCGCATCGATCACGGCGTCAGGTGCGTGGAAGATCCCGCTCTGATGGACCGGCTGCGGACCGATCGCGTTCCTCTCACCGTGTGTCCTCTGTCCAATGTGAAACTGCGCGTGTTCGATTCTATCCGGGCACACAACCTGCCTCACTTGCTTGGCGCTGGACTGTGCGTGACGATCAATTCCGATGATCCGGCATATTTCGGTGGGTACATCAACGAGAATTTCGAGGCCGTCGGTGAGGCATTCGATTTAACACCGGTCCAACTGTGGGCGCTGGCACGCAATTCCTTTGAAGCTGCCTTTGTCGATGATGCACGCCGTTCCGCGCTGCTTACTGAACTCGAGATGGTGTGTCAGAATAATCGTCGCTAACCCGCACGTTACTGAGCCGCGGAACGTCGGCAGGATATGGGTGGCCGAGGCGGACGCCCGCAGATTCGATATACCCGAGGACTCTGTCAACGTTCGTATAAATGTCGAATTCCCGAATGCTGTCTTTCTCACCGCGAAGCACATCACGCAATCCTCTACGGCGGTCGTGCCCTCGAGGATCAAAGAATATCGCCATCGGAGTGTCAGTCGTGGTGGCGAGCCAGGACACTCCATAGTCCAGACCGAGATAAAAACAGCTCCATCCGATGAGCAGCGCGATTACGTCCAACGGCTTATCAAGACACGCAATCGAGGCCGGAATTTCCGGTTCTCCCTTCCTGCCGAATAGCACTGTGGGTATGTCGATCTGCTGCGCGACGGCTATCAGATTGGAATTCGGCCAATGCCTTCCCTCACCATCGCTGCGGGATGCGGTAATGAAACTCTTACGTGTGAGCCCAAATTGGCGCAAGAATTCTTCGGCTTCAGATACGGCATCCGGGCCTGGTTTCAGACGAGATCGGTGCGCCTCAATATCGACTGCACATTTCTTGGCCATGAAGTCGATGGCGTGGAGGCCGCTTTGCTCCCATTCTTCGTGATTCGCTTCGGGTTCCGGAAAGAACACATGCGTGAAGCCATGTGCGTGAATCCAGTTCCATGGAATAATTCCGCGCGATTTCGTGTGGTGGACTGCGCCCGTCAAGCTCGCGCGAGCCAGCGCCGCATACCCTGGCGAAGTCAGCCATGCCGTCTCACAATCAAATTTTTTCCGAAGTGCTACCACGATAGGAATCGCGTTGACAACATGAGCTAAATTTCCAAACAAAACGAAAAGGACCTTTGTCGTGCCCGCGGGCTCGGTGCTCTCGTAGACATTCGAATCGACCTCGCGATACCGCGCAGGTTTGTTGAGCGCTCGCCGTGCTTTATTGTGTGTGGGATTGAGCCGCAAGCATTCGCTAAAATGCGCATAAGCGGCTGCTGAGTTTCCGAGGCCCATTTCGATGCAACCCAGATGATATTCTGCTCCGTCCCAATACTGTTCGTCACCTCGGTGTAATACCAGGCGAAACAAGCGGCGGGCTTCATCGAGTTCGCCCATCTCTTCCAGTTGGGACGCTTGCCTGTAAATGGCAGTTACGCCTGA
>QHXA01000094.1:11519-17103 GCA_003222755.1 Acidobacteriota bacterium | reverse complement strand
GCGGGGAGCTCGCAAGATTGCGTTTTCTCCATCACCGCGATCTCTTCCACCGCGGCCTCGGCGTCGGCCGCCTGAGCTTCATTTTTCAGGAGCAGCTCTATGTTGTCGACTTGCGGCATGAATTGGGGAAACTTGGCATGAAGGAAGACGGCGGAAATGCCTTCCATGAATTCGCGCTCGACCAAATCGACGATCTTCAGGATATTGCGCTGGAAGCCCACTGCGGATTCCATCCGGCGCATTTCCAAGCCGTGTTGGACCAGTCGCAATTCAAGTTCGGTATCTTCTAAGCGGCGCGTGAAATTTTCATCGTATCCGCCGTTTTGCAGGACGAAAGATCTCGACAGCAACATGGGCGAGGCAAACTTATGAACGGCTTCCATCCATTTCATCGTGGGCGTTAATGGTAGGTCCGGATCCCACGTTACGCGTGGTTTCAGCCCAAGCTTCGAGTGCTTGTGAGCAGCAAATTCCTTGGTCAGGCGCGCCAGCATACCGGGCCCGGCGTAGATGTCGTCGTCCATGATGAGAACAGGATCATGCAAGGCGGCTTTCAGACCTGTATTGATCGATGCACTGCGACCCCTGCGTCGATCATGCCGGATGACGCGGGCGCGTTTCGATAGCAGAGCAAGGGGTTCTTCGGACGCATCGTCAACGACAATGATGTCAACCTCGTTGCGCTCAAGTGCAAGAACACACTCGACCACACTGGTATTTCGGTTGCGAGTTGGAACGATGATTGTCAGGTCCATCCAGCATTCTTATCGGCTGCCGGGCTGGGTGGCTTTACTATGGAAGGTTCCGTGGGCCTTCGGCCGTGCGGTATAGTGGGGCATGCAATTTGCCTTCGAAGCGGTAAGTCTTTCCAAGATTTTCCGGACATGGTGGTCCCGACGAGAGGTCCACGCGCTTCAACAGGTGGACCTGGCTGTCGCCCCAGGCACGGTATTCGGACTATTGGGCCCGAATGGGGCTGGCAAGACCACGTTGATAAAAATCGCGTTAACCGTCGCCCGTGCTGATGGGGGCGAAGTTCGCCTGCTGGGTGAATCCATTCGGAATCGATCGATCCTGCGTCGCGTGGGCTACTTGCCAGAAAATCCGCGATTTCCGATGCATCTTAACGCGATACAAGTGTTACGACTTTACGGCAGCCTTAGCGGGGGCGATCCCAACCGAATACGCGAAAACGCGGAGCAGTGGCTCGAACGACTGGAGCTGGCGCGTTGGCGAGACACGCGCGTTTCTAAGTTTTCGAAAGGAATGAACGAAAGACTCGCATTTGCTCAGGCTCTAGTACACGATCCTGATCTCATCTTCTTAGATGAACCAACCGATGGGCTGGACCCGCTCGGAAGAAAAGAAGTCCGCACCATTTGCCGGGAACTAGCGGACGCAGGCAAGACGGTTTTTGTCAATTCGCACATCCTCGCCGAGATCGAATTGATCTGTGACCGGATTGCGGTGATGAAGTCGGGCGAGATCATCGAGCAAGGCACCGTCGCCGACATAACGTCGAGCCGCGGCGGATACGAGTTGGTCGTGCCGGGGAGCGAAGGCCTCAGCCAGTGGTTACGCGAGAAGACGCTGACGTTTGCAGCCGTGAACGGACACTTCCGCATCCAACTCCCGGATCGCGCTTCAGCAAATGGCTTGATTGATGCATTGCGCGAAAGAAACGTCGAAATTGAATCGTTAATGCTCAAGAAGAAGAGTTTGGAATCCGTCTTTATGGAAAGGATCGCCGCCCCCTAATTGTGTAATCGGCGGCTGACACAAGTTGCATGCGACCTGGCATTTTCGTGGACACGTTTCAGGAATCCTTCCGGAACAAAATGTTCCTTTTCTTTTTCATCGTGGCGACCTTGATCATCGGCTCGATCGGTCTCACCTTGAACATGGATATCGTCAATGGCGTGCTGCGCGGAGTGACCTTCCTCGGCAATGAGGTTCGCGTTCCCGCATTCACAGTCCAGCAGTGGGTGCAGAATTTGCAGTCCGGCCTTGCGATGGTGATCGGAACATTTGGGCTCTTTCTGGCACTGATGGCGACCTCGACTCTGTTTCCGACGATGCTTCAAAAAGGTAGCATTGAACTCCTTCTTTGCCGGCCCATTCCGCGCTGGCGTATCATCACGGCGCGTTTCCTTGGTGGCGCGTCCATTATGGCTTTCAATGCTGCATATTTGTTTTTAGGCGTTTGGGCGGTGCTGGGATGGAAAGCCGACGTCTGGAACAATGCGTTCCCGCTGTCGACAATTTTGGTGATTTTCGCCTTCATCGTATTGTTTTCTGTAGTAATGATTGTCTCGGTAATAACCGAGAGCGCACCGGCGGGGCTCCTGGTGGCATTCACGATGCTCATCTTTAGTCCGGTCTTGGCCGCTCACGAACAGATTACGCCGGCGTTTTCGTCGGAACTCTACCGGCAGATTTTTCGTTCATTGTACTGGCTGGTGCCCAAGTCTGCCGAAACCATTAGTGCAATGCGGCGTCTGATCCAGAACCGGCCGCTGGATATCAATTGGGTTCTAGGCACCTCGGCCGTCTTTGCGCTGACGTGTTATGTCGGTGCGCTGATTTATTTCACCAGAAAGGATTATTAGCCATGAAGTGGGTAATCGGCATTTCGATCATAGCGATCGCAATGGGCTGGGCTGCAACCGCGACGATCCCGGCGGCAACCGTTTCGATCGACGAGGCCAGTCTGAAATTCCTGCCACCGGACACGCAAGGGGTCGGTTTCATCGATGTCGCCGCCCTTCGAAATGCACCGCTCGTGCAGGATGCGCTGCGCGCTAAGGATGGAAGTCTTGCCGTGTCAAATGGTCTCGCCGAGTTCACCCGCGCCACAGGCATCGACCCTCAGCGTGACATCGACAAGGTGACGCTCGCGAAAGTCGGGCCTCAGGACGGGTTCGCCGTCGTTCAAGGCCGCATCGACAAATTCAAGGTTGAGCAATTCTTGAAAGATAAAGGCAAAGAGTCTGAGGCCTACCTTGGCCAAAACCTGTACCGCGACGGAAACAGCGCCTTCGTCGTTCTCGATAACGTTGTTTTGTTAGGTCAGGTCAATGCTGTGAAAAAGGCTATTGATCAGATGCAACTGCCGGGTTCCGTCCCGTTCCGTAGCGATTTGGTGGCGGCAATACAAACCATCGAAGCTGGAAATCAAGTGTGGGGAGTCGGTGACTTTTCGATCAATGATCTCGGAACTGTTGGCGTTCGAGGCCCCGCCCCCGCAGTCGAAATGCTGAAGGCCTTGAAGAGCGGCACGTACCAGATGCGGGTCGATACAGGCATTCACGCGCGTGCGACCGGCAATTTCAGTGATGCCGAAAGCGCCAAGAACGTTGGCGACTTGATTCGCGGCGCGATCGCCGTCGCAAAAATGCAGGTGGCGAAACAACAGCCCGACGTGCTGCACGTGCTGGACGGAGTTCAGGTCAGCGACAGTGGTATGACGCTGACGGTCCGGGTTGATGAATCTGGGGAGCTGTTGCAGAAGCTAAAGGATCTTCGGCCGACAATCGAGCGAAAGTTGCGGTAACAAACGCGGACTAGAGCCACGCGACTACATACTTGGCCGAGAACATTCGTTTGTATGTAGTCGCGTGGCTCTAGTCCGCGTTATGTCCTTACCGTGCTCCGCCGCTCATCGACGCCAGGAACTCCGCGTTAGTCTTGCTCTTGCCCATCTTATCCAGCAGAAGCTCCATTGCCTCGACCGTAGACAGCGGATTCAGAACCTTCCTCAAAATCCAGATTCGGTTCAGTTCATCCTTAGGAACAAGCAGTTCTTCCTTACGCGTTCCGGACCGATTGATGTCGATCGCTGGGAAAACGCGCTTATCAACCAGCTTCCGATCGAGACCGATTTCCATGTTGCCTGTGCCTTTGAACTCTTCAAAGATCACGTCATCCATGCGGCTTCCGGTATCGACCAGCGCGGTAGCAATGATCGTTAAGCTGCCCCCTTCTTCGACATTTCGCGCTGCGCCGAAGAACCGCTTCGGCCGCTGAAGCGCGTTGGAATCCACACCGCCCGACAGCACTTTGCCTGACGGCGGCACAATGGTGTTGTACGCGCGCGCAAGGCGCGTGATGGAATCGAGCAGGATGACGACATCTCTTTTGTGTTCCACAAGACGCTTGGCTTTTTCGATCACCATTTCCGCAACCTGCACGTGACGCGAAGCCGGTTCGTCGAACGTCGAGCTAATGACTTCGCCATTAACCGAACGCTGCATGTCCGTGACTTCTTCCGGCCGCTCGTCGATCAGCAGCACAATCAGGATCACTTCGGGATGATTGGCCGTGATCGAGTTGGCAATGGTCTGCAGCAGCATCGTCTTTCCTGTTCGCGGCGGGGCCACGATCAGACCACGCTGTCCCTTTCCGATCGGCGTAAGCAGGTCGAGCACGCGAGCGGAGAGGTTGTCCTTACCGGTCGGTGTTTCCAGCTTCAGCCGTTCGCTGGGGTACAGCGGCGTGAGGTTATCGAAAAAGATCTTATTGCGAGCCTCGTCAGGGTGCTCGAAGTTGACGGCTTCGACTTTGATCAGGGCAAAATAACGTTCCCCATCTTTTGGAGGACGTACCTGTCCCGAAACGGTGTCGCCGGTTCGCAGATCGAACTTGCGAATCTGCGATGGCGAGACGTAGATGTCATCCGGACCCGGCAGATAGTTGTAGTCTGGGGCTCGGAGGAATCCGAAACCATCAGGTAGCGTTTCAAGAACACCTTCACTGAAAATGAAGCCGCTCTTTTCCGTCTGCGCTTGCAGGATCTTGAAGATCAGTTCCTGCTTCCGCATCCCGGAAGCTCCCTGAATATTGAGGTCTTTGGCAACCTGCGTCAGCGCGGAAATATTCATTTCCTTGAGCTGCGCAATGTCCATAGTGGCGGCGCCTTCTGGGCGATCCGGAGCAACGAATTTTTTTGAACTCATAGGTGGGTTTTTCTCACTGTGGGATGTGATCTATGGCAGCTCGAATCCGGGTGAGGATTTGGTCCTTTCCAGAACCCGTTACTGCCGAAAACGGAATTATCTCCTTGGTTTTTAGCATCCGGGCGCTTGTACCAAGCGCTTGACTTAACTGGTTTCGTGAAATTTTGTCGACCTTCGTCAAAACAACTGCGTTTGGAATGCTGTGCGCATCCAGCCATTCTTTCATGAGGACATCCGAATCCATCGGTGGCATCCGGCTATCGACCAGCATCAGAGCCAGCCTTAACTGTTCTCGATCTCGAAGATAACCTTCGATCATTGGGCCCCATTTTTCCCTTACCGCTTTTGGGGCCTTGGCGTATCCGTAACCTGGGAGATCCACAAAGTACATTCGGTCATTGATCAGAAAGAAGTTGATCGTCTGGGTCCGTCCCGGAGACGAACTCGTCCGAGCCAGTCCGGGGGTGTTCGTCAGAGTGTTTAACAAGCTGGATTTGCCAATGTTCGATCGACCACAAAAAGCGATTTCAGCGCGTTGATCTCGAGGAAAATCATCCGGTCGCGTTACGCTCTTGATGAATCGGGCGGAACTGATTTTCACGTCTGGCAGACGATAGGCCGGAATCCGC